>DATNEZ010000116.1:0-3627 GCA_035606645.1 Binatia bacterium | reverse complement strand
GTAGACCACCTCGGCCGTCACGTCGCCGCTCCGGGCGTACGCGTGATAGGGGACGAAGCGGCCGTCGCGATAGAGGAAGCTGTCTTTGTCGGCGGGATGGGCGGCCTCGGCGAGCTTCAGCCGCCGCGGTTCCGGCCGCAGCAGCTCGACGGACGCCGAGACGCCGCGTGACAGGAGCGCCGGCGTGTCGTGGAAGCGCACGTTTTCCAGGCCGTACTCGATGAAGCGGTCACGCACATGGTCGGCCAGGTCCATGTTGCGCGCGCTCCCCGCCGGGTGCGGCTCCTCGGTCAGGTAGAGCAGGTGGCGCCCGTAGGCGTCGGAGCTCGGCCGCGACAGGAGGAGGGCCTCGGCCGCGCCGGCGTCGGCGCCGTGTCCCGGCGACGGACCGGATCCCTGGACGGGACCGGGTTCCTGCGCCGGCCGGAGTCCGGCGCCGCAGACGAAGGCGGCCAGCAGGCCGGCGGTCAGGACCTGCCGGAGCGACTCGATGCGCACCGAGGGGCGGGGGCGATGCCGCTCAGCGCGGGGAGCCGCCGAGGAGCCACCGCGCGCTCACCTCGACGCGGCGCGCCGGCATGAGGTAGTACTGCGCATCCCCCAGCTCGCTCTCCGCCACGGGGGGCCGTTGATCGTTGAGGTTCGTCCCGTCCACGCGGAGCTCGACGTTTCCGAGCGCGTAGCCGATCCCGGCGGACCAGGTGATGTAGTCCGGGGCCAGGGCGGTGTTGCGCTTGTTCAGGAAGCGGCTTCCGATCCAGTTGGACCGCACGTTGCCGCGCCACCCCTCGGCGCGACCGAGCACGAATTCCGTCGCGGCCATGTAGCGGGCCGACATCTCGAGCCGCTTGCCGGCGAGCTGCGTCGGGACGCCTCCGAACTCGGTCACGTAGTCCCGGAACCGCGCATCATGCAGGCTGTAGACGGTGCGCCATTCGAAGACGGGCCAGGGCCGCACGACGGTCGACACCTCGATTCCCCGGAAGCGCTGCGTCCCCCCGTTCACCAGGGCCGGCACGCCGCCGACGACCTGGGACAGCACCAGGTTCTCGAAATCCATCTGGAACGCGCTCAGCTCGATCGCGAGGCGGCCGCCCATCAGGCCGCTCTTCAGCCCCGCCTCGTAGCTCTCGGCCGTCTCCGGCGCCAGGATCTCCGGGTCGGCGTCCAGGCCGAAGTCGATGACCGCCGGCTTGTAGGTGTTGCGGTAGTTCGTGTACAGGTGGAGGGCGTTCGCTCCCTTGCGCCACGCGGTCCAGGTCATCCCCGCGAATCCCCCCCCGCGCATGACGTTGCGGCGATCGTCGCTCTTCACACGGATCGACGACGCGAAGTCGAGCGTGTCGGTCGAGCGGGACTCCGCGGTGCGGTTCAGGCGGGCCCCCAGCTCGAAATGCCACCGTTCCCTGGGGTTCCAGACGACCTGGCCGTACAGGCCCGAGAACTCGCGGCGGTCGCGGATCTTGACGGCCGCCTCGTTGCTCAGGCTGCTCCCCGACGGCGGGGCGTCCCCTTCCAGATCGACGAAGTAGTCGAAGTCCCCGCCGTCGGCCCGGCCGCTCCCGTGAAGGTGATCGAACCCCGCGACGATTTCGACCTTCGGGTCGGGGTGGAAGGCCATGTGGCTGTCGAAGAAGGCGTCGACCGTCGGGATCGACTCGCGGAAGCCGTGCGCGTTCGGGGCCACCAGGGTGACGTCCGACAGGAACCCGCGCAGCACCTCCTGCCGGGATCGGCTGACGGTCACGGAGTTCGACCAGGACCCGGTCTCGAGCTTCCGGTCGTATCCGGCGTTCAGCGTGTGCCGGTTCTCGTCGACGCGGGCGCCGGTCATGTTGTGGTTCGCGTCCACCGGCACCTGCGTCGTCAGGCTCGTCCCGACGCGCGGATGGGGGCTGCCCGGATCCTGCCGCAGGAACAGGCTGTCCACGCCGAAGCGCAGCGTTCCGTGCTCCATCTGCCGGCTGTTCTGCCAGCGCACATGCCCGCGGGCGAAGTCGGTCCGGTCGTCGCTGAAGCCCTGGTGCGAGACGTCCGCCTGCAGCGAGGACTTGATCTCTCCCCAGGCCGGCAGGGGGGACGACCAGGCGATCGAGCCGGTGTCGTAGTTGCCGGCGGCCGTCCGAAGCGTCGTGCCTCCGGTTCCCGGCTCGCCGTGAACGACGTTGATGACGCCCACGAAGGAGGTGGCGCCGTAGGACACGGGCGCCGCGCCGCGCAGGATCTCGATCCGCTCCACGTCGGTGAGGTCCAGGGTCACCAGGGACGGGTTGAAGGCGCCGCCCCAGGGGAAGCCGTCCACCGCCAGCAGGAAGGCGTCGAACTCCCGGAGGCCCCAGAATTCCGGGACGGACCCGGCCGGGCCTCCATCGCCGCCCGGCGCGATGTCGATGCCCGCGGCGATGAGCAGGGCGCTGCGCAGATCGTAGGCGCCGCGACGCACCAGATCGTCGCGCGTGATGACGGTCACCGAGGCCGGCGTGGTTTCGACCGGCTCCGGAGCGCGCGTCGTGATGACCTGCACCCGCTCGACGAGCGGGGGAGCGGCCGCCGCCGCGGGCTGGTCGGCGGCCCGCGCCGCGACGGGACCCAGCGCCCCGGCGATCAGGACGAGTGCGTGCACCGCTCGAATCCTCCCACGGGTCCGATCGATCATGAGATCACCCCTGATCCCTGGCGCGTTGCGCCGGCGGATGGTTCGTTCTGTACTTGGGTTCCGGTTCTGGGAAATCCTACCATGCCACGGCGGCGGGCCGTCCGCTCTTTCGTCGGGTGCGGTGATTCACGATATGATACGACCTGCCTGTCACAAACATCGCAGCGGGAGGAGAGATTTCATGGCCACGTTCGAGCGAAGCGCGCACGTCGACTGGGAAGGCACGGTCAAGGAAGGACGCGGCGAGGTCAAGGCCGGCACCGGAGCCTTCGCGCTGCCGGTGACGTTCCCGGCCCGAGTCGAGGCCCCGGGAGGCAAGACCAGCCCGGAGGAGCTGATCGCCGCGGCGCACGCCGCGTGCTACGCCATGGCGCTGTCGGGCACGCTGGGGCGAAAGAGCGGTCGGGCGAAGACGCTGCACGTCACCGCCACGATCTCCGCCGAGTTCGGGGAGGGCGGCCTGAAGATCCAGTCCTCGAGGCTCCAGGCGGTCGCCGAGGGCCTCGAGGGCCTCACCGCGGCTCAGTTCGCCGACGTGGCGAAGGAGGCCGAGGGACGGTGCCCCGTGTCGAACGCCCTGCGCGGAAGCCTGAAGATCGAGCTGGACGCGCGCACCAAGTAATCGCTCGGATTCCGGAAGGTCCGTGCCATGCGCCCCCGGGCATCGGCCGTATGTGCGCTTCCGCTGCTCCTGGCCGTCGCGAGCTTCGCGGCCCCCGGGGACCAGGTCGCGACGGTCCTGCGCGTCGTCGACGGCGACACGCTCCAGGTGAGCCTCGACGGGCGCGCTGAAAAGGTCCGTCTCATCGGCGTCGACACCCCCGAGAGCGTCGATCCGCGCCGCCCGGTGCAGTACTTCGGCAAGGAAGCCGCGGCCTTCACCCGGAGTCTGGCGTCCGGCAAACGGGTCACCCTGCGGGGGGAGGACGGGGCGCCCGGCCGTGACAAGTACGACCGCCTCCTCCGGTACG
>DATNEZ010000074.1:0-2213 GCA_035606645.1 Binatia bacterium | reverse complement strand
GAAGCCGGCCCTTACGACGCGATTCGGCGACCCGGCCGAGCTCTGCGCGCCGTGCGAGCGACGGCAGCGTCCTGCTGGCGACAGCGATAACCCCTGACGGGTCTCCGCCCTCGAGCGCGAACTCCGATGCCCTGCCGCGATCCGGGTCCGGCCAGGTGCGCGAGGAGTGGTCGGCGGAGGGCGGGAGACCTGGGATGAGAGCGACGTGAACCGACCGATGATCCGGCCGGGGCGACACCTGGTGAGCCACGCCCCGGTCCACGCCCCCAACGCAGCGCTGCTGATCGATTTCGACAACGTCACCCTGGGCATCCAGAAGGATCTCACCAAGGAGCTCAGGACCCTCCTCAACAGCGATATCATCAAGGGCAAGGTGGCGGTGCAGCGCGCCTACGCCGACTGGCGACGCTACCCCCAGTACATCGTTCCGCTGTCGGAATCCTCGATCGATCTGATCTTCGCCCCCGCGTTCGGCTCCTCCAAGAAGAACGCCACCGACATCCGCCTCGCCATCGACGCCATCGAGCTGGTCTTCACCCGCCCGGAGATCGGGACCTTCATCCTGCTCTCCGGCGACAGCGATTTCAGCACGATGGTGATCAAGCTGAAGGAGTACGGGAAATACGTGATCGGAGTGGGGATCCGGGAGAGCGCCAGCGATCTCCTGATCCAGAACTGTGACGAGTACTTCTCGTACAACGATCTCGCGGGCCTCACTAAGGAAGTGGATACCCCATCGATCCAGCGCGATCCCTGGGAGCTCGCGGGCGAGGCCGTGGGGCAGATGTCCCGCAACGGCGATGTGATGCGGAGCGACCGGCTCAAGCAGGTGATGCAGCAGATCGATCCCAACTTCGACGAGCGCAACGTCGGGTTCAACCGCTTCAGCAAGTTCGTGGTCGAAGCGGGGAACCGCGGCGTGGTGCAGGTGACCAGGCTCGACAACGGGCAGTTCGAGGTGGCGCCGGGCACCGGTGCGGCCGCGGTAGCGAGCCCCGTCGGGCCCCCGGCCAGCGCTCCGCCGGCGCCGCGTCCCGAGAGCGGCCGGGAGGATGGACGTCGTGGGCGGGGCCGTCGGGGCAGGGGTCGGGACCGGGATCGCGATCGGGAACGGGCGCCCGAAGCGCCCCGGGAAGCGGCCGGCGCCCCTCGCGGCCGCGGGCCCGACGGCGCGCTGACCCTGGCGAAGGCCTTCCAGCTCATGTCACAGGCCTTGACGGAGCTGCGCGGCCCCGTGACCCAGGATGCGCTCCGCGTCCGGATGGCGGCCCTGCATGGCCGGGACGACAGCCTGCTCGACCCGACCCGGTTCCCCCGGCTGCTGCGTCAGGCCAACGACGCGGAGATCGCCGACGTCCGCAAGGTGGGCGAGGACGATTACGAGATCTCTCTGCATCGGAGCGCCGCTCTGGTCGCGCCCAGCGCCCCTGCGGCAGCCCGTGCGGAGCCGGCGCCCGCTCCGGTGGAATCGGAGCCCGCCGGGCAGGGCGAGCCGGCGGGAGCCGCGGGCGGCGCGGGGCGGGACAACGGCGGCCGCTTCGGCGTGCGGTTCCGGCGCGGCTCCCGGGGGTCTTCGCGCCCCGGCGAGATCCCGCTGATCGGCGTGGTGCAGATGGAGGTCCCGCCCGAGGAGCCGTCGGCGGAATCGGCCGTGGCCGCAGAGGCCGAGGAGGCCCCCGCCAAGAAGCCGGCGCGAAGCCGCCGGGCTCCGCGAAAGAAGGCCGCGGCCGCGGCGGCCAGCGCCGCCGCTCCCGATGAAGCCGAAGGCGCGCCCCCGGCCAAACGCCCCCGAGCGCGAGCCAAGAAGAAGGCGGAGTGACGATCACCGGACGGGCAGCCACGCTGCCCGTCTCCTTTTTCGAGCGCCCCGCCGACCTGGTTGCCCGCGAGCTCCTGGGGACGCTGGTCGTCTCTACCATCGAGGGCCGCCGGACCGGCGGACGGATCGTCGAGACCGAGGCTTACCTTGGCCGGGACGACCCCGCCTCGCACGGCTACCGCGACCGGCGCCACGCGCGGAACGAATCGCTCTATGGCCCGCCGGGGAGCTGGTACGTCTACCTGTCGTACGGCATGCACTGGTGCGCCAACCTGGTATGCGGCCCAAGGGGCCACGCCAGCGCCGTGCTCCTGAGAGCGCTGGAGCCGGTCGAGGGACTCGACACGATGCGCCGCCGACGAGCGGGCGTTGCCGACCGGCAGCTCTGCTCCGG
>DATNEZ010000102.1:0-9737 GCA_035606645.1 Binatia bacterium | reverse complement strand
GTCTGAGACCTCGCGTCCCAGGACCCGCCGCGCGCTTTTCAGCGCGGTGGGCGGACGCGAGGCGAAGAGCGAGGGGAGGCGTCGCGCCAGCGACGCCGGACCCGTGCCCGGCGAAGGCAGAGCGCGCCGCCGCCTCTTGGGCGATGAACAACCGCTGTGCTACCATGCGGATGGCTCGACCTTCTGGGTCGCGGAGGCCCCATCTTCAAATCGATTCAGGCGGACCAGGTCCGTCGCTACGCCCTCCTGACGGCGAAGCTTGTCGCGGTCGCCGGCTTGCTCGTCACCATCGCCGTGTTCAGCGCGTATTACACCGTCAGGCATTCGGTCGTGGGCCGGAACGTCGAGGTCCCGGATCTGTCGGGCCTGACCTCCGAGGAGGCGTCGGCCCTGCTCGAGAAGAACGGGCTCGTTCTCGAGGAAGCGGCGCGGCGCAACGACGAGCACGTCGAGATCGGTCGCGTGATCGCACAGGACCCTGCTCCCGGGGCGGCGATCAAGCCGGAGCGGAAGGTGAAGGTGATCGTCAGCCTGGGGGACAAGGTGAGCTCCATCCCCGAGCTGCGCGGGGGCGCGGCGCGCAAGGCGCAGATCACGCTGCAGCAGCAGGGCATGAAGCTCGGCGACCAGGTCTACGTTCACAGCGGGAGGGCGGAGGAGAACATGGTGATCGGCCAGGATCCCCTGCCGGAGGGGGCCGGGCTGCAGGACGCCAAGGTCGCGCTCCTCGTCAGCAGCGGCGTGCCGCCGCGCACCTACGTGATGCCGCGTCTCGCCGGGCGCGGGGAGAACGAGGCGGTGGCCTTCCTGTCGCGCGCCGGGCTGAAAGTCGGACCGGTCCGGCGTGAACCGAGAAGCGATGCGCAGCCCGGGACCGTCGTGGCGCAGGACCCCGAATCCGGCTACCCGGTTCGAAGCGGCGATCTCATCACCTTGACCGTGGCGGGAGGGGGCCCGGGCGGTGGCTAGCGGCCCGACGCAGAAGCCCGGGGAGGGATCGCGAGCGGGCGGCCGCCTGCCCGAGACGCCGGCCCTCGCCCCATCGATCCTGACGGCCGACCTGGGCCGGCTGGCCCAGGAAATCGCCGCCGCCGAGGCGGGAGGGGCGCGACTGTTCCACCTGGACGTCATGGACGGTCACTTCGTCCCGAACCTCACGCTCGGTCCCATGGTCGTCGAGGCGGTGAATCGGGCGACCGGGCTCCCGCTCGACGTGCACCTCATGATCGAAGAGCCCGACCGCTACATCGAGACGTTCGCGCGGGCCGGGGCCGACATGATCTCCGTGCACCAGGAGGCGGTGCCGCACCTGCACCGGACGGTCCGTCTCATCCGGGACTCCGGCGCCGCGGCGGGCGTCGCCCTGAACCCGGGGACGCCGATCGGCGCGCTCGAGGAGATCCTTCCGGACCTGGACTACGTCCTTCTCATGTCGGTCAATCCCGGGTTCGGCGGGCAGCGCTTCATCCCCTCGGTCCTGAACAAGGTGTCGGCGCTCCGGGCGCTCATCGCCGAGCGGGGCTCGTCCGCCAGGATCGAGGTCGACGGCGGCGTGGGTCCGGACAACATCGTGTCCCTTCTGGAGAACGGCGCGCAGATCCTGGTCGCGGGATCGGCGGTCTTCGACGGCCGTGATCCGCAGGCCCGGGCCCGGGCGCTCGTCGGCCTCCTCGAGGGGAGCGGGCGGGCCGGACGGGCGTCATCCTGAGCGGCGCGGGAGTGTCCGGTGAGGGGTTCGTCGAGCTCCGGGTGCGCTACCCGGAGGTGGACCGCATGGGGGTGGCGCACCACTCGCACTACTTCGTGTGGCTCGAGATCGGGCGGACGGAGCTGATGCGGGCCCGCGGCGTCGATTATCGGCGTCTCGAGGACGAGGGGCTCTTCCTGCCGGTCGTCGAGGCCTCCTGCGCCTATCTTGCCCCGGCGCGCTACGACGAGCTGCTCAGGGTCCACACCCGGGTCGAGTCCGCCGGAGGAGTGCGCGTCTCGTTCTCCTATCGCATCGAGCGTCAGCCGGACGGCCGCCTGCTGGCCACCGGGACCACCCGCCACGCCGCGGTCGACCGCAGCGGCCGCCCGCGCCGCCTGCCCGGGACGATCCGGGGACTCCTCGCTTGAGCGCCGTCACCGGCTCGTCCGCCCGCCGCGGCGGCAGCGGCACGGCGCTCCTGCTGCTGGGCGCGTGCGCCGCGCTGGCCTTTCTGCCGGCGGGGTGCGCCTCCGCGAAGAAGAGCAAGAAGGCGGAGCCCGAGCTGCCGCCCGCCCAGGTCTACCAGACCGCGATGGAGAAGATGGCGAAGAAGCGCTATTACGTCGCGCGCGGCCTGCTGCAGGGGCTCCTGCCGCGCGTTCCGCCCGACGATCGCGAGCTGCTGCCGAAGATCCAGATCGGGATCGCCGACAGCTTCTTCAAGGAGCGCGGATCGATCAACTACGGCGAGGCGCTGAATTCCTACCGGACGTTCCTGACCTACTACCCGAACCATCCGGAAGCCGAGCGGGCCCAGTACATGGTCGGCATGTCGCTGTTCCAGCAGGCGCTGTCGCCCGACCGCGACCAGGCGCTCACGTACCAGGCGATCGGCGAGTTCAAGAAGGTCGAGACGGTCTACCCGGCGAGCCCGTTCATCGCCCAGGCGAACCAGAAGATCGTCGAATGCCACGACCGCCTGGCCGAGCACGAGAGGGTGGTCGGGCATTTCTACCAGAAACGCAAGCGCTACAACGCCGCGATCGATCGATACCGCGCCGTCCTCGACAAGTATCCGCAATACACCCATTCGGATCTTGTGCTGCTCGATCTCGGGGACTGCCTGCTGCGCGTCGGGAACCGCCCCGAGGCGGAGGAGTTCTTCGGCAGGCTGTTCCAGGACAAGCCGGCCGGCAAGCCGGCCGAAAAGGCCCGCAAGCTCCTGGCCGAGTACGACAGGAACCAGCAGAAGGTGAGCCGCAAGGGTCCCAAGAAGTGACCTCGCGGCGGCCTCTCACGGTCATCATCCCGACCTACAACGAGGAGACGACGATTGCGGACTGCCTCGCCTCGGTGCGCTTCGCCGACGAGGTCCTCGTCGTCGATTCGTTCTCGACGGACGGCACGGTGCGCCTCGCCCGCGAGGCCGGGGCCCGGGTCCTGCAGCACGAGTACGTCTACTCGGCGCGGCAGAAGAACTGGGCGATCCCGCAGGCGGCGCACGAGTGGGTGCTCCTGGTCGATTCGGACGAGCGGGTCACGCCCCCGCTGCGAGACGAGATCCTGGCGCTTCTCGAGTCGGACCCGAAGCACGACGGCTACTGGATCCTCCGCGCCAATCATTTCCTGGGACGGCGCATGCGCCGGTGCGGCTGGGGGACCGACCGGGTCATCCGCCTGTTCCGCCGTGACGTGTCCCGGTACCAGGACCGCGAGGTGCACGCCGAGATCGATCTTCAGGGACCGCTGCCGGTCCTGCGCCATCCTCTCGAGCACCATTCCTTCCGCTCGTTCCGGCAGTACTGGCGCAAGATCCAGCTGTACAGCGAGTGGGGCGCGGCGCAGCTGTACAAGGAAGGAAGGCGGGCGGGGGCCGTCCAGATCCTCGGCCGTCCGGTCACGCGCTTCATCAAGATGTACGTGATCCGGCTGGGCTTCCTCGAGGGGGTGCACGGCCTGGTGCTGTCCCTCCTCGGCGCCTTCACGGTCTACCTGAAATACGCGCGCCTGTGGGAAATGCATCTCCTCAAGGGGGCGTCGGAGGTGCCGGCGCAGGTCGAGGCCGGCGGGGCGCTCGCCAGGGAACAGATCGGGCGCCTGGTGGACGAGGAGCGCCGCGCCCCCGCACAGCCCCGGTGAACCCCCGGACCGTCCTGCACCTGAACACGGAGGCCGGCTGGCGCGGGGGCGAGGCCCAGACGCTGCGCCTCGCGGCCGGCCTGCGGGACCGCGGTCTGCGCTGCCTGATCGTGGGGGTGCCGGGGGGCGAGCTGGTGCGGCGCGCCTCGGCCGTCGGCCTCGAGGTCGTCCCGATCCCGATGCGCGGCGAGCTCGACCTCGTGGCGGCCCGCGCGCTGGCGCGCATCCTCCGTGAGGAGAGGGTCGACCTGCTGCACGCCCACACGGCCCACGCGGTCACCCTCGGGACTCTGGCGGGGCTCGCGCCGGGCCGTCGCCCGGCGGCGGTGGCGTCGCGTCGCCTGTCCTTTCCGCTTCGCCGCGCGTTCCTGGGGCGCCTGAAGTACTCCTTCCGCATCGACCGGGTGATCGCCGTCTCGGAAGCGATCCGCCGGCTTCTCCTGCGCCAGGGGCTCGACCCGGCGCGCGTCGCCACGGTGCATTCCGGGATCGACCCCGGGCGCTTCGCGACCGGCGACCGCCGGCGTTTCCGGGACTCGCTCCGCCCGATCCTCGGAGCGGAGGCGGACGGCGCCTTCCTGATCGGCACGGCCGGGCACCTGGCGGCCCACAAGGGGATCGATCTGTTCCTGGCCGCGGCGGCCGTGGCCGCGCCGGAGCTCCCGGAGGCGCGGTTCCTGGTGGTCGGACGGGGCGAAAGGGAACCGGCCCTGAAACGGGATGTCGAGCGACTGGGCCTCCAGGGGCGCGTGGTGTACGCTGGTTTTCGCGATGACATGCCGGACGTGTTCGCGGGGCTCGACCTGTTCGTCCTTGCGTCCACGTCGGGCGAGGGATCCCCGGCCGTCCTGAAAGAGGCCATGGCGGCGGGCACTCCGGTGGTCGCCACCGCGCTGGACGGCATCGACGAGATCGTCGAGGACGCGCGCCACGGCCTCCTGGTGCCTCCGGGAAACGCCCCCGCCCTGGCGCGCGCCATGGTCCTTCTGGCCCGCGACCGGGCCCTGAGGTCCGGTTACGCGGCGGCGGCGAAGGAGAGGGTCCTGGAGTTCACTGCGGACAGGATGGTCGAAGGAACGCTGGCCGTCTACCGTTCGATCGAGCGCACCGCCTGATGGCCGTCTTGAAGATCAACAGGTACTACCAGGACCGTCCTGGCGATTCCGCCCGGGTGCGGCTCTGGAACAGGCTGACGCGTCGGCCCATCCCGTCCTTCCCCAGGACCATCCAGATCCAGACCTTCACCGGGTGCAACGCCGACTGCATCTTCTGCCCCTACGGAGCGACCAGCGACTCGCAGCCCAAGGGAAGGATGCCGCCGGATCTGTTCCGCCGGATCATCGACGAAGCGTCGCGCTACCGGGTGCGGCGCATCAGCCCGTACCTGATGAACGAGCCGCTCATGGATCGCGACCTGTTCGACAAGATCCGCTACGTGAACGCACGGATCCCCGACTGCAAGGTCGTGGTCACCTCGAACGGCCACTACCTGACCCCGCCCGTCGTCGACGCGCTCCTGTCGCTGGGAGGCGGGCTGCACGAGATCTACGTCTCGGTCCAGGGGATCGACCCGGAGCCGTACAAGAAGACGATGCGCGGGACGATGGACCTCGGGCGCACGCTCGCCAACGTCGATCATTTCCTCGACGAGCAGCGCCGGCGCGGCCTCGAACGCCCGAAGCTCTGGATCACCATGGTCGACACGGCGGTCATCGACGCCCGCAAGGCCGTCGCCTACTGGCGCGCGCGGGGCGTCGCCTCGAAGTACACGACGCTCGAGAACAGGGGCGGCAACATCCGGGACGCCGAGAGCTTCAGCCGGACCCGGGCGATGTCGTACTACACGACCTGCACGCGGCTGTTCAAGCAGGCCTACATCCTGTTCAACGGCGACATGGTCCTGTGCTGCGTGGATTACAGCCGCGAGCAGGTGCTCGGCAACATCACGGACCGCTCCATCCACGACGTCTGGAACGGCGAGGTGGCGCGGCAGATCCGCCGTCGGTACCTGGGACACGAGTTCAACAGCCTTCCCCTGTGCGGACGCTGCAAGATCGACGAGGTCCGCGAAGTCGCGATCGAGCCGGACGGCACCCAGCGGATCGTCGCGGCCGAGGCCCTCGAGGAGTTCTGATCCGGCCCCGCCCGGTCCGCTCAGAACAATCGTCCCTGGCGCGGGGCCCGGCGCCGTGGCGGCTCGACGGGGTCGGCCGACGTCTTCAGATCGGGATAGGCGGCGACGAGGTCCGCGGGGGCCGGGACGCGCTGCTTCGACAGGGCCCCCTTGAGCATCAGGGCGTTGGCCGGTCCCTTGCCGCGGTAGTGATTGTTGGCGATGACGAACACCTCTTCCGCTCCCGCCGCCATCGCCCGAATCCGGTCGACCCAGGGACCGAGCTCCTCCGGCGAGTAGAAATAGTCGTAGCGCGCCGCGGAGGGCGGCACGGCCGGCTCCGGGGCGCCGCCGCCCCCCCGCGGACCGAACCAGCTGGCGGCGTTCCGGCCGTGCAGGCGGGCGTACGCGACGCCCGAGGTCACGTGATCCGTGGGCGGCAACGTGCTTCCCAGCGCGGGCTGATCGATGTTGCAGAAGCCGATCCCCAGGTCCCGCAAGAGCGCCAGCGCCCCCTCGTTGTCCCAGCTGCGGTGCCGGAACTCGGCGACCAGGGGAAGGCCGGGCAGGAGGCTGGCGATCCGTTCGAGGTGCGCACGGCTTTCGGGCCGGTCGTGAAAGGCGTGCGGGAACTGCACCAGGACGGCTCCGAGCCGCCCCGCATCGAGCAGCGGGGCGATTCCGGCCAGGTAAGCGCGCGCCTCGCCGCGCAGATCGACCGGTCCGGTCGCTCCCGCGGCCCGGCCTCCGGGCGCAGGCGACCCGCCCGTGACGTGCGTGAAGACCCGATACAGCTTGGCCGTGAACCGGAATGAACCCTTTGACGATACGCGACTTGTCCACGATCGGGCCGCCTTCGCATCGGGCTGACGGTAGAAGGTGGAGTTGATCTCGATCGCGTCGAAGAACTCGCACAGGAACGACAGGCGATCGAATCCGCGGGGACGCGGCTCCGGGTACACGATCCCGGCCCAGTCGCGGTAATCCCAGCCGGCGATGCCGACTCTAAGCATCATTGACGAAAGGTCCAATTCCTGCTATTATTTGGGTCACTTTATCGCGAAATAAACCCCATCGAAGCCCCGGGGTATCTGGAGGCGGACGTTGGAAATCAAAGAATTCAAGATCGGTGACAAGGTCGTCTATCCGAACCATGGCCTCGGTATTATCGAACAGATCGAGAAGCGATCGATGGGGGACAGGATGGAGGAATTCCTGACCCTGCGCATCGTCGCCAACGACAGCACGGTCATGGTTCCCCGCAGCAACACCACCAACGTCGGCCTGCGCCGCGTCGTCACGAAGAAGGAGGTCGAGGAGGTCTTCGACGTCCTGAAGGACACCAAGATCACCCTGTATGACGACTGGAAGGGGCGCTTTCAGGAGAATTCCGACAAGATGCGGACGGGCTCCATCACCGAGGTGGCCCGGGTCTTCAAGAGTCTCAGCCATCTCGCCATCCAGAAGAACCTGTCCTATCGCGAAAGGCGCATGCTCGACAAGGCGAAGTACCTGATCGTCAGCGAGATCGCCGAGGTGGAGCGGCTGACCGTCGAGCAGGTCGAATCCAAGATCGACCGCGCCGTCTCCCGCGGAATCAAGCAAGTCAAGGACAAGTAGGTCCGCCGGCCGCCCCGCGCAGCGCCGGCCGGGGTGCCATGGACCAGTTCCTCCTGCAGGGCGCGGTTTCCGAGGCGGCTGCCCGCCTGATCGAGCAGGAGGTGCTGCGCGTCTCATGCCTCGGGCTGCACCGCTACGTCGTCCGCTTCGCGACCTCCCGCAAGGACAATCTCCTGCTCTCCGTGCGCCCCGACCTGCCCCGGTTCCACTTGATGGCCGCCCGGCGCGTCGCCGAAGCGCCCGCCGACCGTTTCGGCGCCTGGCTGGACGGGGCGCTGACCGGCGCGGTCCTCCTGTCCCTCGAGAAGCCGCCCTGGGACCGGGTGGTGCACATGCGATTCCGCCTGCCCCGAAGGGACGACGGGGCGCGCGAGCTGAGGCTCGTCGTCGAGCTGCTCGGGCGCTCATCCAACCTGATAGCGCTCGATACGGAGGGGGTCGTCCTGGCCTGCGGCCGCGACATCGCGAGCCGCTCTCGAGCCCCGGAGCCCGGCACGAGCTACGTGCCGCCGGGCGGGCGCGAGGAGTTCGACACCGTCCCTCTCGGACCGGAGGCGATCGCGATCGCGCGGGAGCGGTTCGGCGGCGCCCTGTCGTTCCTGTCGAAGGTCAGCCCGCTTCTCGCCCGCGACCTGACGGCGGCCGCCGCCGACGAGACGGCGGCCGGAGAGCGTCTCGCGGACATCCTCGATGCGGCCCGCCGCAACGCGTGGTCGCCGGTGGTCTATTCCAGCGATCCTCTCGCGGACCTGGCGGAAGGGGACGACCCTGCGAAGGCCGGCCTGGTCGTCTCGCCGCTGCCGCTTCTCTCGCCCGGGGCCGTCCAGGCCGTGCTGGAAGGGGCGGAGCGCGCGCCGGTGGCGACCTCCTTCCCGGGCTGCTCGGAGGCGGCCGAGGCCGGCTTCGGCCTTTTGGAGCGACTGCGGGACTTCAGGGACCTCCGGGACCACCACCAGGCGATCGTCCGCAAGGAGATCGACAAGCTGGAGAGCCTGCTCGGAAAGCTCGAGGTGGAGCTCGAGGGCGCGCGCGGCAGCGATCGCTTCCGGTTGATGGGCGAGGCGCTCCTGGCGGGCCTCTCGAAGGCGAGGGTGGACAACGACCGCGCCGTGGTGCCCGATCCGTACGACGCCGAAGGGGAGTCCTTGAGCGTGCCGATCGACCCGGCCCTCCCCCTGCACGAGAACGCCCGGCTCCTCTTCGACCGCTACAAGAAGGGGAAGCGCGGCGCCGTCACGATCGAGAAGCGCCTGAAGGCGGCGACGACGCGCCTCGGCGAGTGGCGTGCGCTGGCGGGCCCCGCGGCGGCCGTGCGCACGACGGACGATCTCGACCGCCTGCGCGAGTCGATGGCGGGGCTCGGCCTGGTGCACGCCCCGAGGCCGTCGCGGGGCGAGCGGCCCCGCGTCGGCGAGACCCCGGCCCGCGTGCGGCGCTACACCAGCCCGGACGGCTTGCTGGTCCTGGTCGGCAAGAGCGGCGACGAGAACGACCGGCTCACGTTCAAGGTCGCCTCCCCGTGGGACTTCTGGCTGCACGCGGCCGGCCGTCCCGGCGCCCACGTGGTCGTGCGCAACCCGAAGCGGCTGAAATCCCTCCCCGAGAAGAGCCTGCGGCTCGCGGCGGAGATCGCCGCGTACCACAGCGGCGCCCGCCAGGAGGGGAAGGTCGAGGTGCACTACACGCAGCGCAAGCACGTCCACAAGAGAAAGGGGATGCCGAGCGGCCAGGTGCTGCTGCGCCGGTTCCGATCGCTGCAGGTGGTCCCGCGCCTCCCCGGCACCACGGCCGAAGAGGTCTGAGTCGCGTGGCCAGGGCGGCGCGTCCTGCCTTGGCCGGGCACGGGTCCGGTGTCGCTGCGCGACACCTCCCCTCGGTTCGCCGTGCGCCGCGCCCGACGCGTTGAGAAACACGCGTCGGGTCCCCGGCGCACGGTCTCACACGGCCCGGCCAAGGCAGAGCGCGCCGCCCTGGCCACGCGGCGCGGATATAATCCGCGGCTCGCGCCGGGAGCGATACCCCGATGAAGATCGCCGTCCTCGAGCACTTCACCGCGCAGCCCGCCGGGATGGGCTCGTCCGGGTCGCGCGCGGAGGGGGGCGCCATGCGCGACGCCGTCGTCGCCGATCTGCGGCGCCTGCCCGGCCTGTCGGTCGAGATCGTCGATCGCCGGCG
>DATNEZ010000070.1:0-2011 GCA_035606645.1 Binatia bacterium | reverse complement strand
CGACGGGGACGGCTGGCAGGACCTGTTCGTGACCAACCTGAGCAACGAAGTCAACGAGTACTACAGGAACCTGGGCGGCAAGGGCCCGTTCGCCATCGACACCTTTCCCGCGGGCCTGGGGGAGGTCAGCCTGCTCATGACCGGGTGGGGGACCGATCTGTTCGACTACGACAACGACGGCGACCTGGACATCGTCGTGACGAACGGCCACCCGATGGACGACATCGCGATGGACAGCGACATCATCACCTACGCCCAGCGGCCGTTCCTGTTCGAGAACGACGGCAAGGCGAAGTTCTCCGACGTCGGCAGGGAGCGGGGCGCCTACTTCGGCACGCTCGACACCGGCCGCGGCCTGGCCACCGCCGACTACGACAACGACGGCGACCGGGACATCCTGATCACCACGAGCCACGGCAAGGTCACGCTCCTGCGGAACGACGGAGGGAGCGCGGCCGGCCACTGGATCACCCTGCGGCTGGAGGGGACGCGCGCGAACAAGGACGCGATCGGCGCGAGGGTCACCGTCGTCGCCGGGGGCCGCACGCAGGTCCACGAGGTGCGCAGCGCCAGCTCGTACCTGTCGCAGAACGACATGCGCCTGCACGTCGGCCTCGGCGCCGCGACGCGCGTCGATTCGATCGAGATCCGCTGGCCCGCGAAGGTGAAGCGCGTCGAGCGCGTCGGTCCGGTGGCCGCCGACCAGTTCCTGGTCATCCGCGAGGGGAGCGGCATCGTCTCGAAGACCGCCCCAGGAGCCGCCGCCCGCTGATCGCACGGCCCGGCGCGGACCAGGCCGGCGGCCGGTCCGGCGCTTGACCTGGGACGCGCGCCCCCTCTACCATTCCCGCATCCCGACCCCGTGACGGAGAGCCGGCGGTCTCGGTTGCGCCTTCCATCGAGGGCGCGCCGCCGGAGCCGTCCATGCTCGCCCGTGTCCGGAGCGCCACCCTCTCAGGCGTCGAAGCGATTCCCCTCACCGTCGAATGCGACATCAGCCAGGGCCTGCCCGGCATCCACACCGTCGGGCTCCCCGACGCGGCGGTGCGCGAGAGCGCCGACCGGGTGCGCGCCGCCATCCGGAACGCGGGGTTCACCGTCCCGCCGCGGCGCGTGACCATCAGCCTCGCGCCGGCCGACCTGCGCAAGCAGGGGGCGGGGCTCGACCTGCCGATCGCCCTCGGGATCCTGGTCGCGAACGGCGACGTGCCGCCGGGGCGGCTCGTCGATCTCCTGGTGATCGGCGAGCTGGCCCTCGACGGAGCGGTCCGCAGCGTCCCGGGCTGCCTGCCGGCCGCGCTCCTGGCGCGGGACAGGGGGATCGACGAGATCGTCGTCCCCCGGCCGAACCGGGACGAGGCGCTGGCCGTCCCCGGCCCGGGCGTGCATGGCGTCGAGCGCCTGCTGGACGCCGTGGCGGTCCTTCGGGGAGAGCGCCCGCCCGAGCGCGCCGCGGCCGCCACGTTCCAGGCGCCGCCGCGGGACGGCGGCCCGGACCTCGCCGAGGTCAAGGGGCAGGCGCACGCCCGGCGGGCGCTCGAGGTGGCCGCCGCCGGCGGCCATCATCTCCTGATGGTCGGCCCGCCCGGCTGCGGCAAGACCATGCTGGCGCGCCGCCTCCCCGGCATCCTGCCGCCGCTGCCGCTGGACGAGTCGGTCGAGGTCACCTGCGTCTACAGCGCCGCCGGCCTCCTGCGCGATCCCGGCCTGGTGCGCCGGCGGCCGTTCCGCGCGCCGCACCATACGATCAGCGGCGTCGGCCTGGTCGGCGGCGGCCGCGGTCCGCGCCCCGGCGAGGTCACCCTCGCGCACAGGGGCGTCCTGTTCCTGGACGAGATGGCCGAGTTCGGCCGCGGCACCCTCGACGTGCTGCGGCAGCCGCTCGAGGACGGCCTCGTGGTCATCACGCGCGCCGGGCAGGCCACCCGCATGCCGTGCCGCTTCGTCCTGGTGGGGGCCATGAACCCCTGCGTCTGCGGCAACCTGGGGCGATCCGACCGCCCGTGCGCCT
>DATNEZ010000037.1:0-2408 GCA_035606645.1 Binatia bacterium | reverse complement strand
CCGTACGATTCGTGCGCCGTGGCCTCCGGCGGGACGGGATCGATGTAGACCAGCCGGCAGGCCAGGCAGCGGACCGCCCGGATCGATGCGCCCGGTGCGACGCCGGGTACGGGGGAGACCGTGCCGCGCGCACCGCAGGCGGGGCAGGGACGGACCCCCGTGCCGGGGACGCCTGCCGCAGTACCGGCGCGGCCCGCAGCGCCGGGGTTCCGGCCCCGATCGGCTTCGTTCATGGCCGCGCCTCCCGGGGATGCTCTTCGACCGTCCCGCGCGCCTGGCGAAGGTCCGGCGCAAGGCCCGGGCGCAGCAGCTCGTCGTAGACCCCCGTGATCCCATCGATCATTCGATCGACGCCGAACTGTTCCCGGGCGCGCCACGCGCCGGCCTCGGCCAGGCGGCGGCCGAGCTCCGGGTCCGAGGCGATCCTCGCCGCGGCGCGCCCGAGCGCGTCCGCCTGGCCCGGCGGCACGAGCAGGCCGCTGACGCCGGGCTCGACGATCTCCGGGATCCCTCCGACCGCCGAGGCCACGACCGGCACGCCGGCCAGCATCGCCTCGATCACGGCGCGGGGCAGCGCCTCGTGGCGCGAGGGATGCAGCACGAGGTCGAAGGCCCGCAGCAGGCGGGGGGCGTCGGGACGGCTACCCGCGAGGCGCACCGCGCCCGCCGCCCCGGCGGCCGCGGCCCGGAGAGCGGCGGTGTGGGCCCAGCGCGAGTCGCCGTCCACCGGACCGAGGAAGACCAGCAGGGCCGACGGGGCGACACGACGCACCGCGAACAGAGCGGCCAGCGCCTCGTTCCGTCCCTTGTCCTCTTCCACCCTGCCCACGACCCCGCAGACGAACGGCTGGGGAGGGAGGTCGAGGGCGGCGCGCGCCTCGGCGCGCGTCAGGAAAGGAATGTCCGGAAGCCCGGTGCGCACGACGCGCGTGCCGGCGAAGGCCCGCACGGCCGGGCTCCGCTCGGCGGCCGCCCGGGAGACCGAGACGATCCGGTCGGAGAGGGCCACCAGGACCCGATCGGCGAGGTGGGAGGACGGACGCGAGGCCCGCAGGTGCCAGACGTGCGGGCGGCGGAGGATCCGCGCGGCCAGTCCGCCGTACAGCGCGGTGCGGGGCGAATCGCTGTGCAGCAGATCGGCGTTCTCGCGGCGCGCCAGGCCGACGAGGCGCACGAGAGCCAGCAGGGATCCGAGCCCCGCTCCCGAGACGATCGGCGGAAGGGGGAGCGCGGTCCACGCGACCCCCAGGTTCTTCAGGAGATCGGTCATGGGCCCGGGTCCGGGCACGACGACCCGCGGCTTCAGGCCGCGACGGCCGAGCCCGTGCGCGAGATCGCACAGGCTCCGCTGCCCGCCTCCGTAGAGATCGGAGCGCTCGCTCAGGAACAGGATCGTCCTGTCAGGCCGCGCGTCGCTCACTGAGGACCTCCTCGTACACGCCCTCCACCCGCCGGGCCATGGACGCGGCGCGGAACCGCGACTCGACCCGCCTCCTGCCTTCCGTTCCCATCGCGCGTCGCTCTTCCGGGCTCGCGAGCAGGCGGGCGATCGCCAGCGCCACGGCCCGGACGTCTCCGGGGGGGACCAGGAGGCCGGTCCGCCCGTCCTCCACGACCTCGGGCAGGCCGCCCAGCCGGCTGGCGACCACCGGCAGGCCGGCGTCCATCCCCTCCAGCGCCGCCAGCCCGAACCCTTCGCGCTCGATGGACGGGACGACCAGCACGTCGAAGGCGGGCAGGAGGGAGCGCGCGTCGGGGCGCTCTCCCATGAAGCGAATCCGGGCCCGCCCCTGGAGCGCCGCGGCCTCGGACTCGAGACCCGGACGATCGGGGCCGTCGCCGACCAGGACCAGGGTCGGCCGCGACGGCCCTCCTTCCATCTGTCCCATCGCGTGCATCAGGACCGCCTGTCCTTTGTGGCGTGAGAGTCCGCCGACGCATCCGACGATCGGTCCGTCGTCCGGTTTCAAGCCGAGCCGATCGAGCGCCTCGGCGCGCCCGGTCGACGGAGGGGGATCGATGCCGTTGGGAATGACCGCCAGGAGACCTTGCGGAGCGCCCAGGTCCCGGGCCGCGTGCCGGGCCACCGCCTCGGAGCAGCAGAGAACGCGCCGGGTCACCCGAAGAAGGAAGCGCTCGCGCCTCAGGTGCTTCGGCTCGAGGGTGGGATCGACCGTGTGCAGGTGGTGCACCGCGACCGCCCGGCCTGTCCACCATGCCGCGGCCCGGCCCACGACACCGGCGAAATGGCCGTGAGAGTGCACCAGGTCGGCCTCCGTCTCGCGGATCGCCCGGGCGGCCGCCAGGACGCCCCGCGGGCCATAGGCCGACACGCCCAGGATCCGCACCCGCGCGCCGGCCATTTCGATCTCACGCGCCACCGCGCCCCCTTTCACGGCGCACAGCAC
>DATNEZ010000035.1:0-3620 GCA_035606645.1 Binatia bacterium | reverse complement strand
TGAGGACGAAGAGGGGCACGTCGAGGGCCAGGAGGGCCGAGAGGCCGGCCTCGCTGCGGAGGACGACGGCCGGGACGATGAGGAGCGCCAGGAGGATCATCAGCGCGTAGGGCAGGTTCCCGGTCAGGTGAAACAGCGCCTCGATCTTGACCGGCACGGGCAGCCGGGCGCGCAGGAGCCGCGGCAGGATCTTCCGGGCCGTCTGGATCGATCCCATCGTCCAGCGATGCTGCTGGGCCCTGAACGAATCGATGTCGGCCGGCAGCTCCGCCGGGACGACGACCCGGGGCACGAACGCGAACTCCCAGCCCTGGAGCTGCGCGCGGTACGACAGGTCGAGGTCCTCGGTGAGCGTGTCGGACTGCCATCCCCCGGCCGACTCGATGCAGGAGCGCCGCCACAGGCCCGCGGTGCCGTTGAAGTTGAAGAATCGGCCGGCGCGGTGGCGCGCGGCGCTCTCGATGACGAAGTGGCCGTCGAGAAAAATCGCCTGGCAGCGCGTCAGGATCGAGTAGTCGCGATTGAGGTGCCCCCAGCGCGCCTGCGCCATGCCGATGCGCGGATCGGCGAAGCAGGGGACGAGGTCGAGCAGGAAGGATCGCTCCGGCAGGAAATCGGCGTCGAGCACCGCCACCAGCTCCCCGCTCGCCTCGGCAAGCCCCGCCGCCAGGGCCCCGGCCTTGAATCCCTGCCGGGACGAACGCCTGATGTGCCGGATATCGCGCCCCTCGCGGCGCATCTCCTCGACCACCGCGGCGGCGAGGTCCGAGGTGACGTCGGTCGAGTCGTCCAGCACCTGGATCTCCAGGAGGCCGGGCGGGTACTCCAGGTCGCAGGCGGCGCGGATGAGGCGATCGACCACGCGTCGCTCGTTGTAGATCGGCAGCTGCACGGTGATCGCGGGGAACGCCGCGGGCGCGACGGTCGGGGACGGCGTGCGGGGCGGATGGCGGCGATACAGCCGGAGGAGATGGTAACGGTGCCAGCCGTAGACGGCCAGAAGCGACAGCGTGGCGTAGTAGAGCGTGACGATCGACGCGCCGACGATTCCCACCTGCCCCCCTGCGGTGCTACGATGCCGGCGCGTGCAGCTGAACCGGCCGCCGGCCCCCGCCCTCCTGTCCCGCCTCGTTCTCCTGGGTGCCGCGATCGAGTGCGGTTTCGGCCTGATGCTACTCCAACCTCCCGGTCCGGGAAGGGTGTCCGGCTGGCTCGTCCTCTTCTTCGCGGCGTTCGCCTGCTACGCCCTGGCGGTCCGCGCCGCGCTTCGCCAGGATGCCGATGGCTCGAAGCCGGTCCTGCGCGTCATCCTGGGCTTCGCGATCCTGTTCCGCCTCACGTTTCTCTTCGCCTCGCCCGCCCTGAGCAACGATCTGTACCGCTACCTCTGGGACGGGCGCCAGACCCTGGCCGGAGCGAATCCCTACGGCGGGACGCCCGCCGAGCGCGGGGCCGCCGCGACGCAGGACGCGGAATTCGCGCGGATGGACCACGCGGACGTCCCGACCGTCTACCCTCCGGCGGCGCAGGCGCTGTTCGCCCTCGGCGCCGCCCCGGGGCGCGGAGTCCAAGGCATCAAGACCCTCGTGGTCGTCGCGGACCTGCTCCTGATCGGCGCTCTCATGACGCTCATGCGGCGCCGCGCGGTCCCGGACGTCCGGGTGCTGATCTACGCCTGGAGCCCGCTCGCGGTCACGGAGGCGGCGTGGAGCGGGCACATCGAGCCCGCGGGGGTCCTGTGCGTGATCCTGGCCGGAACCGCGCTCATCGCGCGGCGTGAGGCGGGGGCGGCGCTCCTCCTTTCGCTGGGCGGGCTCGTCAAGCTGTTCCCGCTGGTCCTCTTCGCCCCCCTCGTCCGATCGATCCGCGTCCGTTTCGCGGCGCTCGCGCTCCTGCTCTTTCTCGTCGCCTGGTGGCCGTTCCGCGCTGCCGGAGCGGGCCTCGTCGCCGGGCTGTCGGAGTACGCCGGGCGCTGGCTCGGGAACGAGTCGCTGTTCGGCCTGGCGCACGCCGCGATCGCCTGGATCGATCCGACACCGGCGCTGAAGGCGGCCATCACGCTGGCGCGGCGGCATGTCCCGTACTCCGAAGCGCTCGAACCGCTCTACGGCTGGGTCTACCCGATCGATCTCGCCAAGGGGACCTGCGCCCTGGTCGCCCTCGGCGTCGCCGCGTGGCTCGTGCGCCGCCGCGTCGAGCCCCTGCGCGGCATGTACCTGATGACCGGCGCGGTCCTCCTGCTGTCCCCGACGGCCCATCCCTGGTATTTCCTGTGGATCCTGCCGTGGCTCTGCCTGTTCCCGTCGGTCCCCTGGATCCTGCTCTGCGGTCTGGTCGCCCTCGCGTACGTCAACCTGGGGGCCCCGGGCAGGGAGCTCGAGCCGTACCCCTGGATCCGCCTGGTCGAATACCTTCCCTTCTTCGCGCTGCTCATGCTGGAATGGCTCCGCGGTGAGCGCCGCGGAATCGGGTCGCCGGGGCGCGCAGGCGGGGCGCCCCCCACCGTCGCCGGTCCGGCCGCGGGGTGGTAGACTCGACCACCATGTCGGCGGTGGTCACGGGCGTGGGTGTGGTGTCTCCCTTCGGCCTGGGAGCGGAGGCGTTTCGCGCCGGGCTGCGCGCCGGACGGAGCGCCACGCGCCGCATCTCCCTCTTCGATCCGGGCGATCTGCCGTGCCAGGTCGCGGCCGAGGTCCCGGCCTTCGACCCGGCGGCCTTTCTCGAACCGGAAGACCTCCCGCGGGTCGGCCGGGTCGTCCCGATGGCGATCGCCGCCGCCCGCGAAGCGATCGCGGACGCGGGCCTTCACGACGGGCTTTCCGAAGCGGACCGCCGATCGATCGGAGTCGTCCTGGGGACCGGGGCGGGGGGGATCGACTTCGCCGAGCGCCAGTACGAGGCCTACTATCGATCGGGGATCCGGCGGGTCAATCCGTTCGCGATCTCCTCGTCGGTGGTCGGGATGCTCAGCAGCGAGCTGAGCATCCGCTTCGGGTTCGCCGGCCCGTCGCACGTCCTCAGCAACGGCTGCACCAGCTCGACCGACGCGATCGGCTACGCCATGCACGCCATCCACCGCGGGGAGCACGCCGTCCTGCTGACGGGCGGCGCGGAGGCGTGCATCACGCGCGGCATGCTGGAGGGCTTCTGCCGCATGCGGGCCGCCGCGGTCGGCTGGAACGACAGGCCCTCGAAGGCCTCGCGTCCTTTCAACCTGGACCGCAGCGGCTTCGTCCTGGGAGAGGGCGCCTTCCTGCTGGTCCTCGAGGACGGGGAGCACGCGCGGCGCCGCGGCGCCCGGATCTACGGCGAGGTCGCCGGTTATGCCTCGACCTGCGACGCGCATCACCGCGTCCACATGAGCCACGACGGCGCCGAGTCGACCCGGGCCATGGAGCTGACGCTGCGCTCGGCGGGGGAGTCCGCCGACGCGGTCGGGTACATCAGTCTGCACGGCACGTCCACGCAGCAGAACGACCGGGTCGAGTCCCTGGCCGTGCGGGCGCTCCTGGGACTTCGGGCCGGGTCGGTGCCGGCCTCGTCCATCAAGTCGATGATCGGCCACACCCAGGGGGCGTGCGGCGCGGCGGGTGTTGCGGCCACGCTCCTCGGCCTGCGCG
>DATNEZ010000032.1:0-2345 GCA_035606645.1 Binatia bacterium | reverse complement strand
GAGCCCGTCGTTGTCGTCGTCCGGATCGTTCAGGTTCGAGAGGTGATCGTGGTCCCAGTCCGGCGGGACGTCCCCCGCCGAGCAGGGGTTGGTGCCGTTGTCGATCTCGTCGGCGTTGTTGAAGCCGTCGCCGTCCTCGTCGAGGCTCGCGCTGTCCGCGCCGGTGCAGGAGACGAAATCGGCCGGCTCGTACACCACGATGCCGTTGATGCCGTAATCGGCGACCCAGATCGACCCCGGGAAGGGTCCGGCGTTCCCCTGCGCCCAGACGTCGAGCGGCGTGTTGCCGACCGAGGAGAAGACCTGGGTGACGGAAGTCGCCTGGGTCCCGTTCGCCGACAGCACGATGCGCCAGATGGAGTTGTCGAACGACGCGGCGAGCAGATTGCCGTCCATCGCGCCGTTGAAGTTGGTGCCGCTGTACTCGACCATCCCGTTGGTCGAGAATTCGAACGTGGCGAGCGCCCCGTCCCCCGCTCCGGGCGCGCGGTAATCGCACTCGACGGAGTTCGACGAGGGAACCGGCGACTGGCCGTTGAAGGTGTTGGCGGTGTTGGCGCGCGTCGGGTTCGGGTGGCCGGCGTAGTAGCCGGCGCCGGTGACGTAGTGCAGGTTGTCGAATTGCGTCAGCCCCGGCTCGCGCGTGGCGTTGGTGCAGTTGGTCCCGCCTTCTCCCTGCGGCACGTCCCCCCAGCCGGCGTTCGGCCCGTTGTCGATGGTGTAGAGCCGCCCGGCGCGCGTCATCACCAGGTCGTACGGATTGCGGTAGCCGGGTGAATAGACCTGCACCGGCCCGCCGGCGACCAGCTTCGCCTGGTTGGCGCCGTCGTCGCCGCCGAACGGATCGTTGGTGTCCACCCCTGGCGTGCCGGTGTTGCGCGACGCCGCGGGATCGTCGAGCGTCGGAAGGTCGTAGGTGGTCGAGCCGATCGCCGTCAGGTTGACCGACAGGATCGCCGCCGACAGCGCGTACTCGGGGAGGAGCGCGAAGTTGTTCGACGGCGCCCCCATGTTGGTGTGCCCCCCCTGCGCGATGAGGAGGGTCGATCCGGCGTTGATGAGGGCCAGCCCGTTGGACGCGTGGTTCTCCTCGGATCGCGGCAGGCCGCGCACCAGATCGAGCTTCACCCAGGTCGTCCCGTTCCAGGTCAGGCGCGACAGGATGCCGGAGTTGGTGTCGAGATTGGTGTCGGTTCCGGAGCCGCCGGCGCCGATGCGCGGGTCGCTGCTGGCGACGTAGATCACCGGGTTCGCGGCGGTGCCGGCGACCAGGATGCCGGTCACCTCGCGCCCGGTGACCGAGGCGTTGATCGCTCCCGTCGTGTCGTTGCGGTTCGGAATGTCGCGCACCGACGTGATCGTCTCGGTGGAGTTGACGACGTAGGAGTTCGGCCCGTTGCGCGTGACCCCGTAGATCAGGATGGTGCCGTTCTGCTGCGTGACGTACAGGCGCCCGTCCGGGCCGAACTGCAGCGCCGTCGGGCTGGTCAGCGCCGTCCCCTGCAGCGTGCTCTTGCCGAAGGAGATGGTCTGCGCCCGCGCGGGCGCGGCGCCGATCGCCGCGGCGACGCAGAGCAGCGCCGCCGCGCGCACCAGGCGCACGCATCCTGGGAGGGGGGACATGACGGAATCGTAATTCATTCGGGATGTGCGACCCCCCTGATGTACGGTGATCCCGCCCCTCAGTCAAGGGCGCTCCTGGCGTATCCTCCGCCGGATGACCCGCCGCCCCCCTTCCCTGTCCCCGATCGCGCTCGCGTTCGTGATCGGGTGCGCTCCCGCCCTCCTGGCGGCGGAGACGCGGCCGCAGGGCGGATCCGATCCGGGAGCGCGGCTCGTCGTCCTGCTGGTGGTCGATCAGCTCCGCCCCGATTATCTCGACCGGCTCGCGCCGCGGTTCGGGCCGGACGGCTTCCGGCGGCTCATCCGGCAGGGGGTCCGGTTCACCGGGTGCGCCTACCCGTATGCCCTCACCGAGACCGGACCGGGGCATGCCACCCTCGCCACCGGCACGACGCCGGATCGGCACGGCATCGTCAGCAACGACTGGTACGACCCGGTCACGAAGAAAGTGATCGCGGCGGTGGACGACCCCGACTCCCCGCTCGTCGGCGCCCCGGGGAACGGTGTTTCGCCTCGCCGCCTCGCCGTGGACACGATCGGCGACGCGCTGCGGCTCGCCACGCGCGGCGCCGCCCGCGTCTGGAGCCTCGCCGGCAAGGACCGGTCGGCGGTCTTCGGGGCGGGTCGCGGCGCCAACGGAGCGATCTGGTACGACATCCACTCGGGGCTTTTCATCACCAGCCGCTACTACAGGGAGACCCTTCCCCCCTGGGTCGAGCGGA
>DATNEZ010000067.1:0-10954 GCA_035606645.1 Binatia bacterium | reverse complement strand
CCACCATGATCTTGTCCGGGTCGTGACGGAGGATCGACCGGAGCCCCCGCGCGAACGTGAGCCCCTTCTTTTCGTTGACCGGGATCTGGGTGATTCCCCGGAGCTGGTACTCCACGGGGTCCTCGATCGTGACGATCTTGTCCTCGACCGACTGGATCTCCGAAAGGCACGCGTAGAGCGTCGTCGTCTTGCCCGACCCGGTCGGCCCGGTGACGAGCACCATGCCGTACGGCTCGCGGATGAACTTGCGGAGCTTCTTCAGGTCCTCCGGCATGAAGCCGAGCACGTCCAGGCGCAGCTCGGAGAACTCCTCGTTCACCGACTCCTTGTCCAGGATGCGGATGACGGCGTCCTCGCCGTGCACCGACGGCATGATCGACACGCGGAAGTCGATGGCGCGCCCCTTGATCTTCAGCTTGAAGCGCCCGTCCTGGGGGATGCGCTTCTCGGCGATGTCCAGCTCGGACATGACCTTGATGCGCGAGATGATCGAGGAGTGGAAGCGCTTGTCGATCGGGTCCATGGCGTTGTACAGGACCCCGTCGATGCGGTACTTGATGATGACCTCGCGCTCGCGCGTCTCGATGTGGATGTCCGAGGCCCGGCGCTGCAGCGCGTTGAACACCGTCGAATCGACCAGCTTGATGATCGGCGAGTCGGCCTGCGTCAGCTTGTCGATCGACAGCGCCTCCTCGCCCTCCTCGTCGCTGTCGCGGATGACCTGGATCTTGAACTCCTCGGTCGCCGCGTCGAGGACGCGCTGGCTCGACTCGGACTTCTTGAGGACGTCGTTGATGGCGGACTTCCCGCCGACGCAGATCTTCAGGGGACGGCCCAGCAGGATCTCGAGCTCGTCCACCATCAGCACGTCGGAGGGATCGGAGAGCACGACCACCAGCCGGCCCTCTTCCTCCTTCCAGGGGATGAAGTTGTAGCGGAACATCAGCTCGACCGGGATCGTCCGGAACAGCTCGTGGTCGATCGGGAAATCCGCCAGGTCGACATAGGGAATGCCGAGCCGGGCCGCGATGCGCTGCGCCTGGGCCTCCTCGACCGACACCACGGACCGGTCGGACGCCTCGGGCGCCGGGGCCTTCTCCTTGGACTTGGCTTGGGCCATCGCGGTCTCCTCAGTACGTCGATTGCGCGTACGAGCGCAGAAGCGGCAGGTAGATCGCCAGCATGATCAGCACCACGAAGCCCCCCATGACGACCAGCATCACCGGCTCGATGAAGACCATGATGGTGTTGATGCGCGCCTCGATCTCCTCGTCGTAGAAATCGCTGACGTTCGCCAGCATGTCGTGCAGCGACCCGGTCGACTCGCCGACCCGGGTCATCTCGATGGCGATGTCGTTGAACAGCCCCGTCGCCTCCAGCGACTCCCAGAGGCTGGAGCCTTCGCGGACCTTGCGCTCGACGTCGATCAGCTTCGCCTCGAACTCCAGGTTCCCGACGGCCTTCGCCGACATCAGGAGCGCCGTGACCGCCGGGATGCCGCCCGCGATCAGCGTGCCGAGCGTTCGCGTGAAGCGCGAGATGGCGAAGCGGTGGAACACGCCTCCGACCACGGGCACCCGCACCATGAAGCGGTCGATCGCGAGACGCCCCGCGGGGGTGCGCATCCAGGCGCGGGCCATGACCGCGCCCAGCGCCAGGACCGCCACCATCAGGATCGCCTTCTGCGTCACGAAGCTCGACAGGCTGATCAGCGCCCGCGTCAGGAGCGGCAGGTCGGCGCCGAAATCCTTGTAGAACTCGGTGAACTGGGGCACCACCCAGACGATCAGGATGGCGATGAGCACCATCATCAGGACGAACAGGATGGCCGGGTAGATGAGGGCCGTGGTCACCTTGCGCTTCAGCGACAGGATCGTCTTCTGGTAGGCGATGTAGCGCAGCAGGACGTTGGCGATCTCTCCCGACCGCTCGCCCGACGCCAGGGTCGCCGAGTAGATCGCCGGGAACATCTCCCCCTGCTCCTGGAACGCCTCCGAGAGGGAGGCGCCGCCGCGCACCTTGTCGCGCACGTCCATCAGGGCCTTCTTGAACGCCTGGTTCTTTCGGCGCTCGGTCAGGATCTCGAGGCTGGCGATGATCGGCAGCCCGGCCTTGATGAGCGCGGCCAGCTCCTGGTTGAACAGGAGGAACTCCTTCATCTTCACGTTGCGGCCGCTGCCGAAGCCGGGCAGGAGGCCGGTCACGCCCCCCTTCTTCCTGACCTTGAAGACCAGGTAGTCCTTCCCCTCCAGGTCGGTCCGCAGCGCCTCCTCGGAATCGGCCGTGAAGGACCGCTCCATCACCGTCCCGTCGCTGGTGCCGACCTTGGCGATGAACTCAGGCATGGGGTGTCATGGCCTCTGCAGCGACGCCGTGATGGTCATGAACAGCGCCCGGTTGCTGGCTTCGACGTTCGAGGCGCCGACGATGAACAGCTGGGAGTCCCTCAGGTTGAGGACCGTGTTCATCACCGGGGTGAAGCGCTCCAGCCCCTCGACCGACACCTCCCGGCGCTGCAGCTCGAACGGCTTGAAGCGGATGACCTTGGTCTCGTCCGAGACCTGGTCGATGCGGAAATCGACCCGGTAGTCGTCCCCCACGCTCAGGCTGCTCTTCTCCCCCTCCGTCCCCAGGACGCGGGCGTTCCCGAGCAGCCGGTAGTCGTTCCAGCGGGTCGACAGGGCGGTCAGCCGGTCGATGACGCCCCGGATCGGCGGCGGCGGCGAGACGGGCGCCGGCGCGGACGAGGCCATGATCAGCTGCACCTGGACCTCGACGCTCCTGGGCGGGACGTCGTACGCGCCGATGATCCCGGTGATCCGCGAGAGGTTCTCCGGCACGTCGATGACCGTGAGCATCTTCTGCGACGGCTGCATCTTGACGGTGCCGCGCGGCCCGACGTACGGGCTGATCAGCATGTAGGCGTCGTCCACCTTCCTGTAGCGCAGGTTGTAGACGCGCATCCGGATGGCGCCCGGGGCGGCGGGCGGCCGCTGGGGGGTGACCGATGGAGCCGGGGAGGGGGACGGCGCGGGGGTGGCGGCCGCCTCCTCGCCCGCCAGCACCGTGGGGGCCTGCGGCTGGGCCAGGGACAGGAGGACGCCGGCGAGAACGGCTGCGAGAGCCAGGGATCGGGTCACCGGGGTCCTCCGCGTGATGGTCCGCATGGTCAGATGTCGATCGACGAGTCGACGACGAAGTAGATGGGGTTCTCGTCCCCTCCCGGGCCGACCGTGAACCGGTAGACGCGGGCGCTCGGAGAGCCGACCTCCTCGAGGGCCGGGGGCGCGCCCGGGCCGGAGGGGGCGGAGAGCGCGGGCATCCGCTCGGCCACGGGAACGGGCACGGGGCCGCCGGGACGGACCAGGATCAGGGTCCCGATCAGAAGGACCATCGCCAGGGGGGCGGCGACGTAGGCCAGCCTGCGGAAGCCCGGATCGGACGCCCAGGCGAGCCACGACACCCTCGGACGCCCCTCCGCCTCGAGGCGCGCCCGCAGCCGTGTCTGGAACCCCGCCCAGAAATCCGCGGGGAGGGGCTCGCGGCGCAGCTCGAGGAACAGGACGCTCGGATCGCGCTCCAGGACGGCGGCGCGGCAGGCGGCGCAGCCCGCCAGATGATCGCGGACCTGCCTCTCGGCCGCTTCGGGGAGCGCCCCCGACACGAAGGAGGACAGGAGCGGCTCGACCTCGGGACAGCTCGTCTGGCGCATCAATAACTCTTACGGACGGGACCCCGGAAACGTCTAGGAGCTTCTGCCGGGGCGGCAGTACTCCGGGTAGCGGCGCCGGAGCTCCTCCTGCAGGATGCGGCGGGCCTGCAGGACGTGGTTGCGGACGGTCGACTCGCGCGTCTGCATGATCGCGGCCACCTCGCCGGTCGACAGGCCCTCGATCTCCCGCAGGACGAAGGCCAGCCGTTGCTTGCGGGACAGGAGGGAGGCGAGCTCGGCGAAGATCCGGCGGATCTCCCGGCGGCGAAGCGCGTCCCCTGCGGGAGATTCCTGGCCTCCGGCGCGCCCGGGCGGCGGGGCGTCCGCCGACCCCTCCGGGATGTCCTCGAGGGCCGCCGTGTCGCGGTGCGGGCGCTCGCGCCGCAGGAGATCGATGCTCAGGTTGGTGCTGATCCGGTGCAGCCAGGCATCGAACGGGCCGCCGCTCCGGAAGCGACGGATCACGCGGTACAGCCGCAGGAAGACTTCCTGGGTGACGTCCCGCGCCAGCTCGCGGTCCCCCACGATGTGACAGGCGATCCAGAAGACGCGCTCGCGCTTGCGCTCGACGAGGCGCTCGAACGCCTCGAGGTCGCCCGCGGCGGCGAGCCGGATCAGGTCCTGCTCGTCCATGGACCGCCCGGACCGCGACGATGAGGAAGAAGGAGCGGAATCAGCCCGCCTGGCGCAATCCGCGATACCAGCGGATGCCGTAGAGCATCACGGGGTACGACAGGAGCGCGCTGAGCGCCCCCAGGATGAGGGTGCCCATGGTCATGGGCACGATCCACGGACGGCACTGAGTGAGGAAGTCGAAGAAGTGGCTCCACGATTTTCCTTCCAGCCGCGGGGCGCTCATCTCGACCCCGATCAGTGCCGATCCGAGCCAGGCAGAGACGGTGTAGATCGGCACGAACGTCCACGGGTTGTTGACGAAGGTGCCCGCCATGACCGCGACGCGGTTCAGCCCGAAGAGGAAGGCGATCGCCAGGCCCAGAAGTGTATGGAAGCCGAGAGCAGGGGTCCAGGCGATGAAGACCCCGACGGCGAAGGCAAGGGCGGCCCGCTGCGGCGTGTCGTCGGTGTGCAGGACGAAGCGCAGCCAATCCTTCAGGCGCCTGGTCCCGCCCTGTCGCAACGGCCCGTCCTCCGGAAGCCATACGCCGATGCGGACAGCGCCGCCCGCTGCGGCTCCGCGCACTCGCCGCCTGGCCTTCCTGACGGCCGCCGCATGATACGGGCTGAGGCGGCGCAGGTCAATGGCGTGGAGCAGGGAGGCCAGGAGGCCGGTCGTCGCCTCTCCCCCCTTGCCTTCGGTCTCCGACCAGAGCGCGCCCATCAGGAGTGGGTCCTCCGCTCAGGCGTCCGCGGGGAAGTGCCGGAACCCGCCCGCGAGATCGGCGAACGGGACGTACCGCCCGGAGCGCGTCAGGAGCCGCACGCCCCGGCGGCGCGGGACGATCTGCCCGATGCGCGACATGGGCAGCCGGATGCGCCGCGCCAGGTGGGCCACCTGCGCCTCGAGACCGGACCGCGCGGCGAACAGGAGCTCGTAGTCCTCTCCGCCGACGATCGCCGCCCGCCGGGCGCCTGCCCGGCCTAGGACCGCATGGGCGGCCGGTGACACCGGCACCGCCGCCTCCTCGACGACGGCCCCGGTCCCGCTGGCGGCGCAGAGACGCGGCAGGTCGTGCCAGAGCCCGTCCGAGAGATCGATCATCGCCGCCGCGAGGCCGGTCAGTCCCAGGAGCCGTCCCGCCACGACCCGCGGCTCCGGGTCGAGGTGGGCGCGCAGGGCCGGGGCGAAGGCGCCCCGCGTCCTTCCGGCACCTGCCCGGACGCCGCGGCCCAGGAGCCTGAGCCCGGCGGCCGAGGCGCCCAGCGCTCCCGTCACGTAGAGACCGTCCCCCGCCCGGGCGCCGCTCCGACGCACGGCCCGTCCCGGCTCGACCGCCCCCAGGAGGGCCACGTTCAGGAACAGGGATCGGGCCCGGCCGGTGTCCCCCCCGACCAGGTCGACGCCATGGCGCCGCGCGCGATCGGCGAAGCCGCGCGCCACGTCCCGCGCGTAGCCCGGGGGGATGCGGGCCGGGAAGCCCGCGCTCATCACGCAGGCGCGCGGCACGCCCCCCATGGCGGCGATGTCGCTCAGGTTCACCGCGAGCGCCTTGCGTCCCAGGAGGAATCCCGGGGACCAGGCGGTCCGGAAATGGACCCCTTCCGCGAGGAAGTCGGTGGTGAGAAGCGTCTGAAGGCGGCCCAGGGAGGGAAGGATCGCCGCGTCGTCGCCGATGCCCAGGACCGGGCGGAAGCGGGGGCCTCGCGAGGGCCGCGTGCCCCCGGCAAGCGACGTGACGAGGTCGATGAACCCCTGCTCGGTGAGGCGATGAAGCCTGCCCATGGGCCCCCGATCAGATCGCGATCGGCCGCTCCGCGGACAGGCGCCCGGATCTCCGTGCCACGGGCTCGCACAGGGCGACCGCGAACACTTCGGTGACGTCCGACACGAAGACGAACTTGAGGCCCTTGCGGAAAAGCTTCGGGACGTCCTCCAGGTTCCGCCGGTTCGCCTCGGGCAGGATGACCGTGTCGATCTTGGCCCGCCGCGCGGCCAGGACCTTCTCCTTCACGCCGCCGATCGGCAGGACGTTCCCCCGCAGGGTGATCTCCCCGGTCATGGCCACCGACCGTTTCACCGGGCGGTTGGTCAGGACGGAGATGATGGCGGTCGCCATGGTGATGCCGGCCGACGGGCCGTCCTTGGGGATGGCCCCCTCCGGCACGTGCACGTGCACGTCCATCTCGCCGAACGCGTTCATCGCCACCCCCACGTCGGAGGCGCGCGAGCGCGCGTACGACAGCGCCGCCTGCGCCGATTCCTTCATCACGGCCCCCAGGTGCCCGGTCAGGATCAGGCGTCCCTTCCCCGGCATGGTGGTCGCCTCGACGAAGAGGATCTCGCCGCCGGCGGCGGTCCAGGCGAGCCCCGTCGCCACGCCGACCTGGTTGTTCTGCAGGGCCATCTCGGGCGTCACGCGCGGCACGCCCAGCAGCTCCTCGGCCCGGCCCGGCGACACCCGGTACGGCCCGCGCTCCCCGTCGGCCACGCGCCGGGCCAGCTTGCGGCAGACCTTGGCGATCTCGCGCTCGAGGTTCCTCAGCCCGGCCTCGCGGGTGTACTTCTGGATGATCGTCTGGATCGCCTTGTCCGGGAACGAGACGTGCGCGTCCACCAGGCCGTTCTCGTCGATCTGCTTCGGGATCAGGTGCCGCTTGGCGATCTCGGTCTTCTCCTCCTCGGTGTATCCGGAGAGGCTGATCACCTCCATGCGGTCGCGGAACGCCGGCTGGATCGGATCCAGGAGGTTGGCGGTCGCCACGAACATCACGTTCGACAGGTCGAACGGCACGTTCAGGTAGTGGTCGCGGAACGAGTAGTTCTGCTCGGGGTCGAGCACCTCGAGCAGCGCCGAGGACGGGTCGCCCCGGTAGTCGGCGCCGATCTTGTCCACCTCGTCCAGCATGAAGACGGGGTTGTTCGACTGCGCCTGGCTGATCCCCTGGATGATGCGCCCCGGCATCGAGCCGACGTAGGTGCGCCGGTGCCCGCGGATCTCGGCCTCGTCGCGGATGCCGCCAAGGGAGATGCGCACGAACTTGCGCCCCAGCGCCCGCGCGATCGACCGGCCGAGCGAGGTCTTGCCGACCCCGGGAGGGCCGACGAAGCAGAGGATCGGGCCGCGCATCTTCTTCTTCAGCTTGCGCACCGCCAGGTACTCGACGATGCGCTCCTTGATGGTCTCCAGCCCGTAGTGGTCCTCGTCGAGGATGCGCTGCGCCTTCTTCAAGTCCAGGGTGTCCTTGGTCTGCGCCGACCAGGGCAGGTTCACCATCCAGTCGAGGTAGTTGCGGACCGTGGCCGTCTCGGCCGAGTCGGGATGCATGCGCTCGAGCTTGTTGACCTGGCGCTCGACCTCCTCCAGGACCTTGGGCGGCATCTTGGCCTTGCGGGCCTTCTCGCGGAACTGCTCGACCTCCTCGGCCAGGTCGTTCCCCTCGCCCAGCTCGTTCTGGATCGCCTTCAGCTGCTGTCTCAGGAAGTACTCGCGCTGCGACTTGTCGATCTCCTCGCGCGCGTGCGTGTTGATCTCCTGCTGCATGTTGAGCAGCTCGATCTCCTTGTTCAGGAGCTCGTGCACGCGCTTCAGCCGGGCCACGGGGTCGATGAGCTTGAGGATGTTCTGCGCGTCCTCGATCTTGAGATCCAGGTTGCTCGCCACCAGGTCGGCCAGCCGGCCGGGGTCCTCGAGGTTCCCGGCGATGACCATCACCTCGGAGGAGATCGCCTTGCCGAGCGAGGCGCTCTTCTCGAGGGACTTCTTGACCGTGCGCATCATCGCCTCCTGCTCCATGGTCGACTTGACCGTGGGCTCGACGATGCGCGTCAGGCGGGCGGTGGTGAACTGCTCGCCGCGCACGAACTCGTCCGCGCGGGCGCGGCAGACGCCCTGGACCAGCACGCGGATCCGCCCGTCCGGCAGCTTGAGCATCCGCATGATGACCCCGACCGTGCCGGTGTTGAACAGGTCCTTCTCGGTCGGCTCCTCGACCTGGCTGTCCTTCTGGGACACCAGGAGGATCATCCGGTTCTCGGAGAGGGCCTGGTCGACCGCCTTGATCGAGCGCTCGCGGCTCACCGAGAGGGGGACGATGATGAACGGATAGACGACGATGTCCCGGAGCGGCAGGACCGGCAGCTCCTTCGGGATGCGCAGCTGGTCCTCGGGGATCTCCAGCGGCGACGAGGTCATGACCGCTCTCCTATCTTGATGTTGATGGGCATCGCTTCGCCCCGCTTGTCCGGCACCTTCGGGAAGGAGATCTGCAGCACGCCGTCCGCGAGCTCGGTCTTGGCCTTGTGCGTGTTGACGGGGGACGAGATGTGCACCACGCGCTTGAACTTGCCGAAGGGGCGCTCCATCGAATGGTACTGGGCCCCCTTGGACACGTCGGAGCGCTTCTTCTCGCCCCGCAGCACGAGGTTGTTGCCGTTGATGGTCAGGTTGAGGTCCTTGAGGCTGACCCCCGGGACCTCGAACTTGACCACCAGCTCCTCCGCCGTCTCGAAGACGTCGGCGTTCGGCAGCCACTCGCCGGTGCCTTCCGCCCCGGAGGACTTGAGCTCCAGCAGGTTGTCGAACAATCGATTGATCTCGCTCTGGATACGACTGATCTCGACGAACGGTCCGATGTCGGCCATGGGGGGCCTCCCGATGCGCGGCTCAATATAATGACAGCCGGATGGACCTGCAAGGACGCGGCTACTTCCGCTGCTCCAGGAGGTCGTTCAGCACCTTCATGAACTGGTCCACGTCCTCGAACTGCCTGTAGACGCTGGCGAACCGCACATAGGCCACCTTGTCCAGGTCCCGCAGGCGCTCGCTGACCTTCTCCCCCACCCGTGCGGTGGGGATCTCCCTCTCGGGGGTCTCCTGCAGGAGCACCTCGAGCTCGTCGGCCACCGCCTCGAGGGCGGCCGGGGAGACCGGACGCTTCTCGCAGGCCTTGCGCAGGCCGCTCAGCACCTTGTTGCGATCGTACGGCTCGCGCGTGCCGTCCTTCTTGACCACCATGTACGGAATCTCGTCGATCCGCTCGTAGGAGGTGAAGCGCCGGGCGCACCCCAGGCACTCGCGGCGTCTTCTTATGACCAGCCCGTCCTTCCCTTCCCGGGAGTCGACCACCTTGTCCTCGAGATGCCCGCAGAATGGACATTTCATGGCCCTGCCCCCTCCTTGATGCGCGCCATCTTGCGGAAATCGGCCATCCTCACCCCTCCCATCCACATGAACAGGAGCCCCAGCGCGATGGTCGGCAGCAGCGTCACCGCGTGCAGGGTGATGGCCGCGGCGGCCGCGCTCGCCTGATCCACGTTCCAGAACCCGGCCAGGGAGACCTGGCAGAGGTACTCGTACGGCCCGACCCCGCCCGGGGTCGGCATGACGATGCCGACGCCGAGGGGCACCACCAGCAGCAGCGAGTCGGAGAACTGCAGCGGCAGGTTGAAGGCCCGGACGCCGAGGAGGATCGACCAGTCGATCACCAGCCACATGAGGAAGGACAGGGCGACGGCCTGCGCCAGCCGCTTCCGGCTCCGCATCACCCCCAGGCCCGCGACCAGCTTCTCGATCGTCCCCGAGATCCGGGCCGCGATCCCTCCATGCCCGCGGCCATGCAGGGCCTTCAGGGGCCTGGCGAACGCCTTGGGGAACAGGACGAGGACGATGACCAGGGGCAGGGCCACGGCGACGAGCGCTCCCACACCCACCACGGCATGACGCACGAACACCGCGGCCTGGTCCGCTTCCGCGCCATTCCCCGAGGCCATCACGTCCGCGCCGCGGGACGTCAGGACGTAGACCAGGAGGAGCGCCATGACCGTCATCACGTCGAACAGGCGCTCCAGCGCCACGGTGGCGATGGTGGCCGTCGTGCTCACCTTCTCGCGGCGGGCCAGGAGGACCGGCCGCACGACCTCTCCGAGGCGGAACGGCACGAGGAAGGAGACCATGAAGCCGATGAACATGGTGGAGGTCAGGTTGTACATGCCGATCCGCTTCTTGACCGGCGCCATGAGAACGCGCCAGCGCCAGGCCCTGATCAGGTAGGCCGCCAGGTTCACCAGGAGGCTCCCTCCCACCAGCAGCGGACTCGCCTCGCGCAACGCCCGCCCCGCGGCGCCGACGTCGAATCGGCGCGCGAACAGATAGATGAACGATCCGGTCAGGAGGAGACTGATGGCGACTCTGAAGACCAGCTTCACCGCGGTCGGGGATCCGGAGCGCGTCGAACACCGCGCGCGAAGCGGGCACGCCGCTCGCTGCGCGCCGCGCGAAAGCGTCGCGAATAGTACAGGAAGGCGTGAGGGAAAGTCCAGCCAAGGGGCGGGGGCGAGGCTGGGTCGCGGGGCACGCGGTTCGCTCGGCGCGGATCGGCCGGCGGGGCGGCGGCGACCAACCCAGGGCCCAGACGCCGGCCTACGCGCTCGCGACCGCTCTTCTCTCGCGCGCCTGCCCGGCTGTACTGCGCCGGGTTTCCGGCGCGCTCCGAGACGGCCCCGCAACCCAACTTCGCCCCCGCCCCCTCACCCGAACGCCCCCTCCTTCCTGCCCTGCCGGCGAAAAGGCGACGACTCGTCAGGCGTCAGGGGGGCAGCGAGCGAAACGCCGGAGGATCGTGGGG
>DATNEZ010000002.1:0-3087 GCA_035606645.1 Binatia bacterium | reverse complement strand
CGTACTCCAGGCTGACCAGGCGGGCGATGGCCCGCGCGTCGCGCCGCCCATCGAGGAGACGGAAGATGTGGCTGCCGATCTCGTTGGCGGTGAAGATGAAATCCATCTCCGCCGCCCCCTTGAACACCGGCACCAGCAGGTACTCGCCCGCGACGCGCCGGGCGACGACCTCGGGGGAAGGGACGAGCGGCACGTCGAACATCGCATCGAGGGTCATCGCACTCTCCTCCTGGCCCCGGACTGGCGCCTGGCGCCCGCCGCGAGGTCGAAGACGCGGCGGGGCAGCGCCCGGGCGCGCTTCCAGCCGTGGGGCCTGGCCTCTCCCGCCGGCCAGAGGGCATCGAGCAGGAAGCGGACCCGGTTCCCGAAGCCGCGCGCCGCGAGCGTCATGAGGATCTCGCCGGAGTAGGGGAGCGGGCGCAGGGCCAGGGCGCGGGCCATCAGGTGGCGCTCGAGCATGCCGTCCGCCTCCGTCACCGGGCGATCCAGGGCGCGCACGCCGACACCCAGGATGCCGGCCGCCTGCAGGCCCCAGCCGAGGAGTCTCGAGGCACCGCACGCCTCGGCCCGGCGTTCCAGGAGGCCCCAGTCCAGGACCCCGCGCTTGTGGAACACGAAATGCGACAGGTCGGCGATGCGGATGAGCCGGTCGAAGGAATGCTTTACCAGGTGGATGGCCAGAAGTAGCAGCGTGTCCTCCGGCTGGAGACTCAGAGCGGGCGCGCCGGCGATCTGGCCGCGAGTGGCCCGCGCCACGAGGTCCGACGTCGGGACGGGAAAAGCCGCCTGGCGGGTGGGGCGCCGGCCGGCGCCGAGCGGGTCCGTGTGCAGGTCGAGCAGGACGCCCCCGCGCCGGAAGAGCGTGCGGGACTGCTCCACGAAATTCAGCTTCGCGAGAGCGACGCGCGCCCCGGCCTCGTCTTCAGGAAGGACCAGCAGGTCGTGATCCTCGAACGGACGGAGCGACGGGTCGCCGTACACCGTCTCGACCGTCTCGACGCCGCGCATCACCACGACGGGGATGCCGTCGTGGCTCAGGGCGTCGAGGACCTCGGCCAGGGCGAGCGCCTGCGAGAGGGTCGCGGCCGCGAACCGCTGGGAGCGCCGCTTGAGGGCCGATCGCAGCCACGGATCGATCTCGCGCTGTGGCAGCCGGCCGACCGCCCGGTGCGCCAGGCCGTCGATCCTGTGGAAGGCGATCCGGTCGAGCAGCGCCGTCATTCCCGCCGGCCGGAGCGGCCGAAGCGCCTCGAGAAGGCTGTCGTCCTGGGGCATGGGCGATGCCAGAAGCCCGAGGACCCCGGCCGAAGGGGCCACCGACCCCTCCACGACCCGCATTCCCGCTGACGTCGCCGCGCTGAACACCAGACGCTCCGCTTCCCGCCCGGACGGTCCCCCGGTGGCTGTCGTCGGGCGGGCCTCATTCCTTCGGGCGGAGCGAATATAGGTTCCGCGCGCGTGGCCGCAAGTTATCAGCCTGCCGCCGTTTGCGGGTTACGAAAGTGCAATGCACCCGGCCGCATGTCGCGGCGGGCGGGGGACGATCCTGCTAGAATGGCCGCCCGTCACGGACACGCGAGGAGGAGCGCCGGCCATGCAGGGGGAGTACCGCGGGCGGTTCGACGAGATCGAGCGCAAGTGGCAGGACCACTGGCGCCGGGAGGACGCCTTCGGCGCCGGCGCCCGGCCCCGCGGGCCGAAGTTCTACTGCCTCGAGATGCTGCCGTATCCCTCGGGAAGGCTGCACATGGGGCACGTGCGGAACTATTCGATCGGCGACGCGGTGGCCCGCTTCCAGCGGATGCGCGGGCGGGACGTCCTGCATCCCATGGGCTGGGACTCGTTCGGCTTGCCCGCCGAGAACGCCGCCATCAAGCACGGCACCCACCCGGCCCGCTGGACCAACGAGAACATCGCCCACATGGGGCAGCAGCTCAGGCGTCTGGGGCTGGCGTACGACTGGAGCCGCGAGATCGCCGCCCACCGGCCGGACTACTACCGCTGGAACCAGTGGTTCTTCCTGAAGATGCTGGAGCGGGGCCTGGCCTACAAGAGCCGGCGCTGGGTGAACTGGTGCGGCTCCTGCCAGACGGTCCTGGCCAACGAGCAGGTCGAGGCGGGACGCTGCTGGCGCTGCGAATCGGTCGTGGGCCGCACCGAGCTGGACCAGTGGTTCTTCAAGATCACCGCCTACGCCGAGGAGCTGGACCGGGAGCTCGACGGGATGACCGGCTGGCCGGAACGCGTGCGCACCATGCAGCGCAACTGGATCGGCCGGAGCGAAGGGGCGGTGGTCCGCTTTCCGGTCGTGGGACCGGAGGCGGGCTCCGACGACGGCGGGACGGTGGAGATCTTCACCACGCGGCTCGACACGATCTTCGGCGCGACGTTCTGCGTCGTGGCGCCCCGGCATCCCGTCCTCGGGAGCATCCCCGCGGAGAGCCCGGCGCGGCGCGCGCTCGACGATTTCCTGCACCGCATCGACTCCCGCGACGTGACCCGGTCGCGGATGGAACCCCAGGAGAAGGAAGGCATCGACACGGGCCTGCGCGCCCGCAATCCCTACAACGGCGACCTCCTGCCGGTCTGGACCGCCAACTTCGTCCTCATGGAGTACGGCACCGGGGCGATCATGGCGGTGCCGGCGCACGACGAGCGCGACTTCGAGTTCGCCACCAGGTACGGCCTGCCGGTGCGGACGGTCGTCGAGCCCGCGGGCGGCGCCGCGCAGGCGGGGAGCCCAGGGGCGGCGATGGTCGAGGACGGAAGGCTGGTCGCATCCGGTCCGTACTCCGGACAGGACTCGTCCGTGGCCCGTCGCTCGATGCTGAAGGACGGCGAGGCCCAGGGCTTCGCGCGCGGCACCCTGCAGTACCGCCTGCTCGACTGGGGGATCTCGAGGCAGCGCTACTGGGGGACCCCGATCCCGATCATCGAGTGCGACCGCTGCGGCCCCGTCCCCGTTCCGGAAGCGGACCTCCCGGTCCTGCTTCCCGAGGACGTGCCGCTGACGGGGGAGGGGGGATCCCCGCTGGCCCGCGTCGCCTCGTTCGTGAACGTCCCCTGCCCGCGCTGCGACGGCCCGGG
>DATNEZ010000617.1:0-3575 GCA_035606645.1 Binatia bacterium | reverse complement strand
GAAGCGGCGGGGGAGCGCCATCGCCGGCACCGTGCTCATTGTTCTTGGAACGATTTTCCTCCTGGACCGTATGTCCTGGTGGAGCTGGCCGTACTGGGCCCGGTTCTCGAACCTCTGGCCGGTCATTCTGATCGTCGTCGGCGTGTCCCTCATCTTCGAGGCGGTCCGCGGGCGGGGCGGGAAATCGTCATGAGCGTCAAGGACGGAGCGACCGAGGACCCCGGACGGCCCCGCGGCGTCCGGTGGACGCGGGTCTCCAAGGGGTTCTACCTCCTGGGCTTCGGGACGTTCCTGCTCCTCACGACCCAGGACGTTCTGCCGGTGTCGTTCTGGGGGAGCGTCCTGGCGTACTGGCCCATCCTCCTGGTCGCGATCGGCGTCAGGCTCCTGTTCCAGCACAGCCCCATGCCGGGGCTCGTTCTCCTGGGGCCGGTGCTCGTCCTGGGGACGCTGATGTACGTGGCGATGCACGAGCCGGGGATGAATGACGCCTCGAGCGACTGGGTGACCATCCGCGCCGAGGGGCCGTCCGCGGCTTCCGACCTCACCCTCGAGGGGAGGCTCGCCATGGCCAGGGTGGACGTCACCTCGCGCCGGCTGGCGAAGGGAGTCCTCGCCGAAGGACGGTCGACCGAATCGGGCCGCCAGTCCGTGCGGGTCGAGGAGGACCGCCAGGCCGGCCGGGTGAGGCTCACCAACTCGTGGCACAAGGGGGTGAACCTGGCCTTCCCGGGGCACGGGGCGCGCTGCGAGCTGGGCGTGACCTCGGCGGCGCCGGTCAACATCGATTTCGACATGGCGTTCACCGCCACGCGGATCGACGCGACCGCGGGCCCCGTGAAGACGTCCGAGGTGGAGGGGGCGTTCAACGACATGACGCTGCGTCTCGGCGAGCCGACCGAGGACGTCAACCTGAACTTCAAGGGGGCCTTCAATCACTTCGTCCTCGAGGTCCCTGCCACGACCCCGGTGCGGGTCTCGACCGACGGGTTCCTGAACCTGACGAACGGACGGAGCCGGAGAAAGCGGCCGCCGTCCGGCGGCCCCGGATACCGCGTGGACCTCGAGGGGGCGTTCAATCGGCTGGTGGTCCGATCCTTCTGAGCCCTGCCGGCCGCGCGCCGACGCCGAAGATAGTGCTGGACATCCGGGCGCAAGGCCTTTATGATGTCCCTGTTACTGAACCAAGAGCAGGCAGTCTTCGCCTACCGGAGTCGACCCGCTCAGGAGCGGGTTCCAGCCTAAACCGCTAGAACCGTAACGTTTCCCCAAGGTTCAAGAACAGAGTCCGACGGCCGCATCATGCCGCCGTCGCAGCATGCAAGTGCGCCGCGCCACCTTGTGGCCTGCGCAAGAAGGAGAGTCACACTCGTGACATTTTCAGAACTGGGCCTCGCGCCCGAAATCGCCCGCGCCGTGCTCGAAAAAGGGTACGAGGCTCCGACGCCGATCCAGGCGGGCACCATCCCCGGCGTTCTCAGCGGCAAGGATCTGATCGGTTGCGCCCAGACGGGCACCGGCAAGACCGCCGCATTCACCCTGCCGATCCTGCACCGCCTGCGCGCCGGGACGCGCGGCAAGCTGCGGGCCCTGATCCTGACGCCGACGCGCGAGCTCGCGCTGCAGATCACCGACTCGCTCAAGGCCTACGGCCGGCACGTGCATCTCGACACCGCGGTCGTGCACGGCGGAGTCGGGCACCAGCCGCAGGAATCCAAGCTGCGGCGCGGCGTCGACATCCTGGTGGCGACACCCGGGCGGCTGCTCGACCACATGGGTCGCGGCTACGTCGATTTCCGCGCTCTCGAAGTGCTGGTCCTGGACGAAGCGGACCGCATGCTCGACATGGGCTTCATCCGCGACGTGCGCCGCATCGTCGCGGCCCTGCCGGCGCGCCGGCAGACCCTGATGTTCTCGGCGACCATGCCGGACGAGATCCGGCGGCTGTCGAAGGAGATCCTGCGCGACCCGGTGAACGTCGAGGTGGCCCCGCGCCGCTCGGCGCCCGCCGCCGGCGTGCGCCAGACCCTCCTGCCGGTCGACACCAGCCGCAAGCGCGAGCTGATGGCGCACCTGCTCGAGACCGAGGCGCGCGGCCTGACGCTCGTGTTCACGCGCACCAAGCACGGCGCCAACAAGCTGGCCCGGCACCTCGAAGGGCGCGGCCATTCCGTGGCCCTCCTGCACGGCAATCGCAGCCAGTCGCAGCGCAACCAGGCCCTTGCCGCCTTCAAGGGGAAGCGGGCGCGGGTGATGGTCGCCACCGACATCGCCGGCCGCGGCATCGACGTCGAAGGGATCGCGCACGTCGTCAATTACGATTTGCCCAACGTTCCCGAGGACTACGTCCACCGGATCGGCCGCACGGCGCGCGCCGGCGCCTCCGGCGATGCGTTGTCGCTGGTGTCTCCCGAGGATCACCCGCACGTGCGGGGGATCGAGACCCTGATCGGCGCGAAGATCGAGCGTCGCGTCGTGCAGGGGTTCGCGGAAACGAAGGCCGCCTCCCAGCCGCTCGGCCAGGGGGCTCCGGCCTGGGCCCGACCCGTGAGCAATCACTCGAGGCCCAAGGGCGCAGGGGCGCATCCCCGGCACATGGGCGGAGGCGGCCCGGCCCGGCACATGGGCTCGGGCGCACCGGCCCGGCACATGGGCTCGAACGCTCCGGCCAGGCCGATGGGCGGCGGCGCCCCGGCGAGGCAGGCGGCTCCGGTCGCCCGGCCGAACTTCTCGGGCTCGGGCGCGCAGGCGCAGCCGGCGAACGGATCCGATTCCTCCTCGAGGCAGAATCACGCCTGGAGGGGCAGGGGCACCCGGCGTCACTGAGCGCCCCGCGACACTCCGCACATCATTGAAACCAGGCGCCCGGGACCATCGAGGTCCCGGGCGCAGTTGTTTTGGGCCGGCCGGAGGCCCCCGCGCGTCGTGGTAAGCTCAGGCATGCCTGTTGGCCAGGGCGCAGTCCGGCCCGCCATTCGACGACTGACCATCGCTTCAACCGCCATTCTTTCGGCGCTGCTGGTGTTCTCGGCGCCTTTGGCCGCGCCGCGGACCACGCCCTCCAAGGGCATCTTTCGCATCACCCTTCTCGGCACGGGGAACCCGCGGCCCGCGGCGAATCGCTTCGGGCCCAGCAGCCTCATCGAGGCCGGGCCGCACCGCGTGCTTCTCGATGCCGGCCGCGGCGCCACGATCCGCCTGCTGCAAGCGGGAGGGCGCGAGCTGCTCAGCGGCATCGACCTGGTCCTTCTGACCCACCTGCACTCGGACCACACGGTCGGACTGCCGGACGTCTGGCTGACCGGCTGGGAGTTCGGCAGGGACCGGCCGCTCCTGGTCTACGGACCGGAAGGGACCGAATCGATGGCGCGGCATCTCGAGCGCGCCTACGACGTGGACGTCACGAACCGGAGCGAGGAGGGGGAGCGGCTTCCGGCCGCGGGGGCCGAGCTCACAGCCACCGACATGGCGATCGGGCAGGTGGGGGGCGGGGCGCACGTCGTCTTCGACCGCGACGGTCTCCGGATCCTCGCCTTCCCGGTGGATCACGGACCGAAGCTCGCGGCGTTCGGCTA
>DATNEZ010000595.1:0-2816 GCA_035606645.1 Binatia bacterium | reverse complement strand
TCGCCGAGATGCAGCCCCGGACGTAGCCGCTCAGGAGGAACGGCCGCAGGGGGGGGATCTGGGCGAAGTAGGAGTGCACCCACATGAGCGACCAGGGGACGAGGACCAGGAACACACCGGTCTCGATGATATAAAGAAGGTAGAGGAAGTGCAGGATGGGTCTCTTCACCTGCACAGGGTACCAGATTCGGGTAGAATGACCGCCCTTGCCGAGGTGACTCGATCCCATGGATCATGTGCGCATCGCGTCGGTCCCGTTCGTCAATGCCGAGCCGCTCACCTGGGGATTCCTGCGCGGCCCCTACCAGGGAATGTTCAGGGTGTCCCCGGCCGCGCCGTCGGCGATCCCGGACCTGCTGCGCTCGGGGAAGGCGGACGTCGGGCTGATCCCGTCCATCGAGTACCTGGCCCTGGCGGGCGTCGAGTTCCTGCCCCAGATCTGCATCGCCAGCAAGCGCCGCGTGCGATCGGTGTTCCTCGCGTCGCGCGCCCCCTTGGAAGACCTGAGGAGCGTGGCGCTCGACGAGAACTCCAGGACCTCGGCCGTCCTGCTCAAGATCGTCCTGGCCCACCGGGGCCTCCGCGACGTGGCCTACACCCAGGCGGCCGCCTCGCTCCCGGAGATGCTGCGCGAGCACGACGCGGCGCTCCTGATCGGCGATGCGGCCCTTGCCGCCGACACGACGGGGCTGCACGTCTATGACCTGGCGGCGGAGTGGTTCGCCATCACGGGGCTGCCCTTCGTGTTCGCCCTCTGGGCCGTGCGCTCCGGCGTCGTCCTGCCCGACGGGGTGCGGGCCTTCATCGAGTCGCGCCGCATCGGCATGGCCGCGATCCCGACGATCTCCGTCCTGGCGGGGGAGCGCCTGCGGCTCTCCCCGGAGACGATCGAGTCGTACCTGAGGACCAACATCCATTTCTATCTCGGGTCGGAGGAGCAGCGCGGGCTCGAGCTCTTCTTCCGGCAGGCCCAGGAGCTCGGGCTGGCGCCGGGCCGCCGCGCGATCCGGTTCCGCGATCCGTACGACTGGGAGCGCGTCCCGCCCCCCCCGGTGCCGGCCAGGAGACACACATGAACGGCGCAGGGCCGATGACGCAGGGAGACGAGGCCAGGGGGGAGATGCGCGCGCCACGGCAGGCGAACGCCGCGACGGATGCGATCCTGGAGCGCGCGGCCTCGGGCGAGCGCATCGATTCGCGGGAGGCGCTCCACCTGCTGCGCCAGGCTCCCCTGATCGATCTCGGGCTGGCGGCCGATCGGGTGCGCCAGCGGCTGCACCCCGAGCCGATCGTCACCTACATCGTCGATCGCAACATCAACTATACGAACGTGTGCGTGGTGCGCTGCTCGTTCTGCGCCTTCTATCGCGACCCCGGTCATCCCGAAGGGTACCTGCACTCCCGGGAATCGCTGCACGCCAAGATCGAGGAGACCCTGGCCCTGGGGGGCACCGGCGTCCTGATGCAGGGCGGGCACCATCCCGACCTGCCGCTGGAGTGGTACGAGGACCTCCTGCGCTCGTTCAAGGAGAAGTTCCCCCGGCTGCACGTGCACGCGTTCTCCCCCCCGGAGATCCAGCACATCGTGCACGTCTCGAGGCGGCCCCTCGAGGAGGTCCTGCGGCGCCTGAAGGCGGCCGGCCTCGACAGCATTCCCGGCGGGGGCGGGGAGATCCTGGTGGACGAGGTGCGCCACGCGATCTCGCCGCTCAAGACGATGTCCGACGACTGGCTCGAGGTGATGCGCGTGGCGCACGCCCTCGGCCTGCCCTCGACCGCCACCATGATGTTCGGGCACGTCGAGACCTACGCCAACCGGGTCACCCACATGGAGAAGATCCGCTCGCTCCAGGACCGGAGCCTGGCGGGAGGAGGCGCCGCGTTCACCGCGTTCATCGCCTGGACCTACAAGTCGGAGAACACCGCCCTGGGCGGGCGCGAGGTCACCAGCGCGGAATACCTGCGCACGCAGGCGGTCGCCCGCCTGTTCATGGACAACATTCCCAACATCCAGTCGTCCTGGGTCACGCAGGGCAAGGAGATCGGCCAGGTCGCGCTGAAATTCGGCGCGAACGACATGGGCAGCACGATGATCGAGGAGAACGTCGTGCGCGCCGCCGGGGCCTACGGCTGCACCACCCGCACGGAGATCGAGCGCCTCATACACGAGGCCGGCTACGTCCCCCGCCAGAGGGACACGCTCTACCGGCTGGTGTCCTGACCGGGCGGCCCGCGCCTCCCTCATGAGCCTCCTCGTCCTCGTCAAGGCGATGCTCATCGCCGCCGTGGTCCTGCTGTTCCTGGCCGCGGCCGGGACGATCGCCTATCGCATCACGGAGAGGGCGCTCGAGGTCCTGATCCTGGGGCGGGTGATCCGCCGGATCGATCTCGCCGACATCGAGGAGGTCCACCGGCGCGGCGCCCTGATCCACGAGAACTGGTCGTCCCTGAAATTCTGGAACAGCGTCACGGTCAGGCGGCGCAGCGGTTGGTTCCGGAACTTCGTCATCAGTCCCGACGACCCGGACCGGTTCGTCGCGAGGCTTCAGGACGCCCTGTCACGCTGGGGCGGCCCGCTCACCGGCTGAAGGGACCAGAGCCCCGGGATCGCCAGCCCGCAGTCGGGGCAGGTCCCGGCCGCCGTGACCCGGCAGCCGAGGATCCGGTACCCGGTGCGCTCGACCAGCATGGCCTCGCACCCGGGGCATCGCGTGTTCTCGAAGTCCCCCACCGCGCCCGGGAGGTTCCCCGCATAGACGGACCGAAGCCCCTCCTCCCTGCCTATGGTTGCCGCGCGCACCAGGGTCGAGGCCGGG
>DATNEZ010000073.1:0-13179 GCA_035606645.1 Binatia bacterium | reverse complement strand
CGGCTGGTACCCGGCGCGCAAGGCGGCGCGCATGGATCCGATCGAGGCCCTGCGGCACGAGTAGCCCCCGGCATCCTGCTGTGCCCGCCCCGCGCGGCCTTCGGGCCGTCGCTGGACTCCCGCCGGGCGCGTGGTATTCTTTTCGCATCGCACGGAGAGCATGATGGAGAACGTCGCGGACAGGAAAAAGATATTCGAGATCCTCAGGGCCTACCACCAGTCGCGCGAGAACATCCGGGTCCTCCTCGAGATGAGCAGCATGAGCGATTACGAGCGCATGGGATTCATCGACGCGTGGCAGGAGGAGATGGCGGATTTCTTCGCCAGGAACGGGTTCTGCTTCGCCTGCAACCGCCGGCTCGAGCGCTGCGACTGCGCCGAGCCGATCCGCGCGCGCACCCCGCACACCGCCGCCTAGGAAGCCGGTCCGAGTATTGGGCCGGCCCCGGCCCCACTCTGCTAGAATCCCGCCTTTCCAGGGGGGACTCCGTGGGCAAAGCGCGCAAGGGCAAGGCTTCCGAATCCGGCGCCGCGTCGCAGCTTAAAGTCTGGGTCGCCATGGGGAGCGACAGCGACTACCCGGTGATGGAAGAGGCGATCAAGGTCCTGAAGGACTTCGGCATCCCCTACGAGGTGGACGTCACCTCGGCGCACCGGACCCCGGACGTGACCGCCGATCTCGCGAGGCGCGCCGAGGAGCGAGGCATCGGGGCGATCATCCTCGGGGCCGGCCATGCCGCCCACCTGGCCGGGGTGGTGGCGGCGCACACGACGCTGCCGGTGATCGGCGTGCCCCTGGCCTCGTCGTCCCTCCAGGGCCTCGATTCCCTGCTCTCGACCGTGCAGATGCCGGGCGGCGTGCCGGTGGCGTCGATGGCCATCGGCAAGTCGGGGGCCCTCAACGCCGGCATCTTCGCGGCCCAGATCCTGGCGACCCGCGACCCGGGCCTGCGCCGCCGCCTGCACAGCTTCAAGGAGCGCATGGCCGCCAAGGTGGTGGAGAAGAACCGCGCCCTCAAGGCCGACCGGAAGGACTGAGCTCCCGGCGTGCCGACCTACCGCATCGTCACGCTCGGCTGCAAGCTGAACCAGGCCGACTCGTCGGCGCTCGAGGCCCGCCTGCGCGCCCTGGGTTTCGACCGGGCCCCGGGCGGGCCGGACCCTCACGCGGCGGGCGGCGCCGACCTCGTCGTCCTGAACACCTGCACCGTGACGGCCCGCGCCGACCGCGAGGCGCGCCAGGTCGTCCGGCGCCTGCGCGGCGACCACCCGCGCGCGGTCCTGATCGCCACGGGCTGCTACGCCGAGCGCGACCCCGGCGGCCTGCGGTCCGTCGCGGGCGTCGACCACGTGGTGCCCCTGCGCGAGCAGGTCGAGACGGTCCCGGCCCTGGCCGCCCGGGCGTTCGGGCTCGCCGACCACTCCCCGCCCCCGCTCGACCTCGGCCCGTTCGGCGCCACAGCCGGCTGCGACCCCGGGCCCGGCGACCGGGCGCGCGCGCTGCTCAAGGTGCAGGACGGCTGCAACCTGCGTTGCTCGTACTGCATCATTCCCTCGGTCCGCGGCGGCAGCCGGAGCCTCCGGCCGGCCGACGTCCTCGATCGCATCGCGCGCCTGACCGAGGCCGGCTACCGCGAGATCGTGTTCACCGGCGTGAACACCGGCGACTACGGCAGGGACCTCGAGCCGCCCACCCGGCTCGATCGGCTTCTGGAGCGGGCGATCGGGGTCGAGGGGCTGGGCCGGCTGCGCCTCAACTCGCTCGAGCCGAAGACGGTGACGGCGGCCCTGGCGGGCCTGTTCGCCGGGGGCGGCGGGCGCCTCGCCCCGCACCTCCAGGTGCCGCTGCAGAGCGGCTCCGACCCGGTCCTGCTCCGCATGCGCCGCCCGTACCGCGTCGCCGACTACGCGGCTGTCGTCGAGTCCCTGCGCCTGAGGGTCCCCGACATGGCGATCGGCGCCGATGTCATCGTGGGCTTTCCCGGAGAGACCGGGGAGGAGTTCGAGAGCACCTGCCGGTTCATCGAGTCGTCCCCCCTCAACTACCTGCACGTCTTCTCGTACTCGGCGCGCCCGGGGACGCCGGCCGCGGCGCTGCCGGCCCCCGTGCCGCCGGACGCGATCCGCGAGCGGAGCGCCCGGCTGCGGCGGCTGGCGGCGGATCTCTCGCTCCGGTTCCGGCGCTCGTTCCTGGGGCGCACCAGGGAGGCCCTGACCCTCAACGAGGTCCGGCCGGACGGCCGGCTGCGGGCGCTGACCGACAACTTCATCGATCTCGGATGCGATCTCGAAGGACGGGACCCCGCCCTGTGGAGGAACCGGCTGGTGCGCGTGCGGATCGACGCGGCCGACGAGGCGGGCGCCCGGGGCCGCATCGTGGACTAGGATCGCGCCGCGCGGTCTCAGCCCCGCCGCGGCGCCGTGTCGATCATGTGCTGCGTCAGCCCGTCGAGGAGCTCCCCTTCGTTGCGCGCGCGAAGCGTCGACAGGAAGACGAGGTCGGGACCGTCGGCGTCGCCGAGGCGGGCGCACGCCTGCTTCGAGGCGCCGCGGCTGGCGGACAGGGCGATGCGCAGCATGACCCGCGTCCCGAGGCAGGACGTGAGGCGCCCGTAGACCGTTCCCACGACGGAGAACACGGAGCGGACGGCGGGGGACGCCGACGCTCCCTGGGCGGCGAGGTACGCCAGGACCCGCCTCCGCCTGTCGGTCTCCGCAGCCAGGTAGCTCTCGATCAGCCCCTTGCCCCCGGCATCGCGCAGCCTCCCGGCGTAGACGCGATACAGGGAGACGACCATCTCCTGCAGGTAGATATCTTGGAGGAGGCGGCGGACCGCGGCTCCCGGGCCGGCCGGCATCGTCTATTTCTTGATCGAGTCCTTGAGGACCTTGGCGACGGTGAACTTCACGACCGTCTTGGCGGGGATCTGGATCGACTCCCCGGTCATCGGGTTGCGGCCGGTCCGCGCCTGCCGCTTCACGACCTTGAACTTGCCGAGCCCGGCGAGCGGCACTTCTCCTTCGTTCTTCATCTCCCGCTCGATGATGCTGGTGAAGCCTTCGAGGAATGCCTTCGCCTGCTGCCGGTCGCTGCCGGTCGCCTGCGCGATCGCTTCGATCAAATCGGTGCGCGTCATCCCTTGGTCTCCCTTTGGGTCGGTGAACTGAATCGGCTCTCGAGGGGACGAGATGTCCGGAAGCCCGGGTTTTCTATCACGTTCGCCTGGGCTAATCAAGAAAACGTTGCGCGGCTATTTCCATTCCACCGGCAGCCGGAGCGACCGGCCGTCGCGGTCGCGATACAGGACGTAGCCGTTCCTCTGGCCGAACAGGTAGACGTCGCGCGTCACCTCGACGTCGCGGCGGCAGTACTGCTCGATGAGATCGACCTTGCCTTCCTTCCACCACTGGAGCGATTGCAGGCCGTCGCCGCTCTTGCCGATCCCGAGCGTGGCTTCGGCCAGGTCCCCCAGCTTCACGCGGAAGCCGAGCTTGCGGTAGATGTCCGCCAGCATGTCGAAGGTGCGGATGCGCGTCAGGTTCCACGGCGTGTATCCCTTCAGGACCAGCAGGTCGAAGCGATCGATGTTGTACCCGATCACCTTGTCGGCCATGGCGAGGTCGAGCAGCAGGCGGTCCACGTCCTTCTCGAAGTGCGTCTTGAACTCGGAGGTGACCTGGTTGTAGGTCACCGCCAGCGCCAGCTTCATGTCGGGGATGTTCTGCCAGCCACCGACCTCCTCGGCGCTCTTCTGCGTCTCGATGTCGAGGAACAGGGTCAGCTCGCCGGCGGGCGAGCCCCCCGACGAGCCGCGCCGCACCGGCGTCGGGACCGGCTCGTGGTCGTAGCCTCCGCCCATGAGGCGCATCGGCGGCCGGGACGGGACGGGCTCCGGACCGCGGTGCGCCGCGAGGACCGGTCCCGCCGCGGGCGGCCCCTCCGCCGCCGCCCGATCGCCCAGGGCCTCGGCGATCCGGAGCGCGGCCTGCTTGTCGAGCGGATGATTGCCGTTGCCGCACTTCGGCGACTGGATGCAGGACGGGCAGCCCGCGGCGCACGGGCAGGCCCGCAGGAGGGCGGCGGTCTTCCTCAGGAGATCGCCGAGCCCCTCGAACCCCTTGGCCGCCAGGCCGCATCCCCCGGGGTAGCCGTCGTAGACGAAGATGGCCGACCGGCCGAGCTGCGGGTGCAGCGGGTACGAGATGCCGCCGATGTCGCCGCGGTCGCAGATGGCCAGGAGCGGAAAGAGCGAGATGAGGGCGTGCTCCAGCGCATGGATGCCGCCCATGAAATGCCCTTCGCTTCCGACCACGGCGTCGCGCACGGCGTCGGGCACGATGAACCACAGTCCGACGGTCTCGAACGTCAGGGGGGGCAGCGTCAGGTCGAACAGCCCGAGACGGTCCCGGCCGGACAGGCGGCGCTTCTCGAACCCCGTCAGCTCCTCGGTCACCTTGAGCCGGCCCAGGCTCGCGGCGAGGGCCCCTTCCTGCCTGCGGTCCAGGACCTCCAGGATCTCCGTCTCCTTCTCGCCGCGCACCTCGGTGTAGTAGTCCGCGTCGACGGGGACGACGCTCACCCGGCGGTTCTCGACGTCCAGGTTGCGCACGAGGTACTGCTGGGCGTGGTGCAGGTAGATCGCGCCGGTGTGCGTCTCGTGGAAGGCGCGCACCGCGTCGAGGGTCCCGATGACGCGGTCGGCCTCGACGTCGACGATCGTGTAGGTGGCGCCGATCGATCGCAGCGACACGTCGCGCTGGGGGCGGCGCCTCAGCGTGTACCAGCGCTCGCCGCCGGCGTCCCGCGCCAGCGCCCCTTCGCGCTCGAGCTCCTCCACCAGGCCGAAGTTCACTCCGTAGAGATCGCGGTCGCGCGGCTCTTCCAGGCCGAGCTCCGCCCCGGCGCAGAGGAGATGGGCGCGGGCGATGATCCGGTTGGACGGGTCGAACACGACCTCCTCGAACCCGCGGTTCAGGAGCTCCTCCGGGTTCGCCATGAAGTACTGATCGAGCGCGTCGGGCATGCCGACGAGCACGGTCAGCGAGGGGCGGTCCTCCCGGCCGACGCGGCCGATCCGCTGCCATGTGGACACGACGCTCCCGGGGTACCCGACCAGGATGCAGACGTCGAGACCGCCGATGTCGACGCCCAGCTCCAGGGCGCTCGTCGAGATCACCCCCTGCAGCGATCCGTCGTGCAGGCGCCTCTCGATGTCGCGCCTCTCCTCCGGCAAGTAGCCCGAGCGGTAGGCGCTCACCCGGGGCGCCAGGCGCGGCGCCGACTGCAGGACCCACGAGTGCAGCAGCTCGGTGATCTTCCTGGCCTTGGTGAAGGCGATGGTCCGGAAGCCGGCCTCGAGCGCCCAGGCGAAGAGCTGCGTGGCGGCGGTGTACGGGCTGCCGCCGAGAGGATTGAGGAACATCAGGTGACGCGCGGCGCGCGGCGCGCCGGTCCTGTCCACGACGGCGAAGGGGCGCCCGAACAGGGCCTCGGCGAGGCCCCCGGGGTTGGCCACGGTGGCGGAGGAGGCGATGAAGCGCGGCCTGCTTCCGTAGTGGGCGGCGAGGCGCAGCAGGCGCTTGAGGATGTGATGCAGGTGCGAGCCGAAGATCCCGCGGTATACGTGGAGCTCGTCCACCACCACGATGTCCAGGTTTTCGAACAGCGACTTCCAGTCCCGGTGGTGCGCCAGGATGCCCAGGTGCAGCATGTCGGGATTGGTGATCAGGATGTCCGGAGGGTCGGCCTTGATCTTCCGGCGCCGCGAGTCGGGCGTGTCGCCGTCGTAGATGGCGGCGCTGACCGGGCGGCCGGTGCCCGGCAGCCCGTGGTGTTCCGGCACGACGCCGCCGCGCCGCGCGGTGGCCTCCGCCAGCTCCACGATCCCCTGGTACTGGTCCTGGGCCAGGGCCTTGTACGGGAACAGGTACAGCGCCCGCGCCCCGGGCCGGTCCAGCGCGGCCTCGAGCGTGGGCAGCAGGTAGACCAGGCTCTTGCCGCTCGCCGTCGGGGTGACGGTGAGCACGTCCCTGCCCTGGCGCGCGCCGTCGATGGCCTCCGCCTGGTGGCTGAAGAGCCGGGTGATCCCGAGATCGAGGAGAGCCTGGCCGAGCGGGGCGGGGAGCGGGGCCGACAGGGAGGCATGGGACGCCTCCTGCGCCGCGATCGTCGCGACGTGGACCACATCGTCGCCGAACTTCTCGGATTTGAGGAGGCGCTCGATGAAGGCCGGGATCGGGGCGGAATAGTCGCCCCCCGGCGCGGGCGGGAGATCGGACACGCTCCACGCGGGGCGGATCTCGACCGGCGCCTCCGGCTTCATGCCGGCGCCCCGCCCGCGTCGTAGTCGTAGAACCCGCGACCGGACTTGCGCCCGAGCAGGCCGGCGTCGACCATGCGGCGGAGCAGCGGACAGGGGCGGTACTTCGGGTCGCCGAACCCCGAGTGCAGGATCTCCAGGATCGCCAGGCAGGTGTCCAGGCCGATGAAATCGGCGAGGGCGAGGGGCCCCATCGGATGCCGCATCCCCAGGCGCATCACGGTGTCGATGTCGTCGCGGCCGCCCACCCCCTCGTACAGCGCGAAGATCGCCTCGTTGATCATCGGCATCAGCACGCGGTTCGAGATGAAGCCGGGGTAGTCCTGCGCCAGGACCGGCGTCTTGCCCAGCGATTTCGCGAGCCCGCGGGTCGTCTCGATGGTCTCCGCGGAGGTGGACTGGCCGGCGACGATCTCCACCAGCTCCATGACCGGCACCGGGTTCATGAAGTGCATGCCGATCACCAGGGACGGGCGGCGCGTGGCGGACGCCAGGCGGGTGATCGAGATGGAGGAGGTGTTGCTCGCCAGGATCACGCCCGGGCGGCACGTCGCGTCGAGGGACTCGAAGAGGCGGGCCTTGAGCGGCTGGCTCTCGCTCACGGCCTCGATGACGAAATCGGCCGAGGCGAACGCCCCGGCATCCGCCGCCGGACGGAGGCGCGCCAGGATCTCGCTCCGCGCGGCGGGCGCCAGCTTCCCCTTCTGCACCTGGCGCTCCAGCTGGTCGCCGATGTGCGCGAGGGCGGCGTCGAGGGCGCCCCGGTTCTCGTCGTGCAGGAGAACGGCGAAGCCGGACTGGGCCGCCACCTGGGCGATTCCACGGCCCATCTGGCCGGCTCCCACGACGCCGATGGTCCGCAGGGCGGGGTTCACAGGGCGCGGATCGCCATCGCGACGGCGTTGCCGCCGCCCAGGCAGAGCGCGGCCACCCCGCGCTTCGCCTTCCGATCGGCGAGGGCGTACAGGAGCGTGGTCAGGACGCGGGCCCCGCTGCACCCGATCGGGTGCCCCAGGGCGACCGCACCCCCGTGCACGTTGACCCTCTCGGGCTTCAGCTTCAGCTCGCGGAGCAGCGCCACGGCCTGCACCGAGAACGCCTCGTTCAGCTCGAACAGGTCGACCTCGTCGGTCCGCCATCCCGCCTTCTCGAGCACGCGGGTCACGGCCAGCACGGGGGCCATCATCACCATCTTCGGCTCGATGCCGCTGCTGGCGTAAGCCACGATCTCCGCCAGAGGCTTCTTCCCCGCGCCCGCGGCCCGCTCCTCGGACATGACGACCAGGGCCGACGCCCCGTCGTTCACGCCGGGAGCATTGCCGGCGGTGACCGAGCCGCCCTCCTTGAAGGCCGGCTTCAGGCGGGCCAGGGCTTCGATCGACGAGTCGCGCCGCGGCGACTCGTCGGTGTCGAACAGGACCGCCGGCCCCTTCCTCTGCGGAACCGGGACGGGGACGATCTCCGCCTTGAACTTGCCGGCGTCGATGGCCGCGATCGCTTTCCGGTGGCTGCCGAGGGCGTACTCGTCCTGGGCCTGCCTGGAAATCTCGTACTTCTCGGCCACCGCCTCGCCGCAGCAACCCATGTGGAAGTTCTCGTAGACGTCCCAGAGCCCGTCGTAGACCATCGAATCGACCAGCTCGCCGTGCCCGAGCCGCAGGCCCTCGCGGGCGCCGCGCACCAGGAACGGGGCGTTGCTCATCGACTCCATGCCCCCCGCCACGAGGATCTCGTGGTCGTTCGCCCGGATCGCCTGCGCCGCCAGGGCCACCGCCTTCAGCCCGGACCCGCAGACCTTGTTCACCGTGAGGGCGGGGACGGTCACGGGCAGGCCGCCCTTGAGGGCCGCCTGGCGGGCCGGGTTCTGGCCCGCGCCTGCCGTCAGCACGTTCCCCATGATCACCTCGTCCACCTGCTCGGGACGGAGATCGGCGCGGCGCACCGCTTCCTTGACGGCGATCGCCCCCAGGTCGGTCGCCTGGAGGCCCTTGAGAGATCCGAGGAACTTGCCGACCGGGGTTCTGCAGGCGCTGACGATGACCGCCTTCTTCATGGGAAGCCTCCGCGCGGAACGATTGCAAAGTATATCAACAAAGCGGGCGCTTCGCCGCGGCGGGCCTCCTCCACCTTGACATGGCCCAAGCGACAGAAGTGTAAGGATTTATTTACGAATTGCGTGCTTGACTGGCCGGAAGGATTCCAGTATATAGACAGTGGTTCGACGGTGCTGGAGTCAGGTGGCGGCGGCTGCCGCCGGGAGGGGTCCTTCGATGAAGCTGCATGGATGGAACGTCAAGCCCCTGAAGCCCCGGCTTTCCCCCACGGCCAAGGATGAGCCTCTGGCGGAGGACATCTTCGTCAACAGCATCGTGGCCGTGAAGGACAACAAGCGCATCCTTCTGCACCGCGTCGTGAAGATCAATCCCGACGGCAGCGAAGAGGTCTTCATCATCAAGGCCTCGCCGAAGATCATCGAAACCAATCACTGAGCGGCGCGGCGGGAAGTCGGCTTCGGGCCGCGCCTGTGCTAACGTAGCCCCGATGCGCCGCGCTCCGCGTCTAATCCTCTCCAGCAGTCTCGTCGGTCTCGCCCTGGTCACCGGTGCGTGGGCCGGAGCCAAGGAACCGGCGCCGTTCCGCGTCATGCCTGGACCTTTCTCCAAGAAGGCGATCGAGTCCGGCGTGAGGAGCACCACCACCAGCAATTTCAGCATCAAGGGGCTGGCCATCACGGTGGAATTCCTCGAGCCCGACGCCCGGGCGTCCTTCCTGCGCAAGGCGGCCTCGGGCGCGTCCGATCCCTTCGCGGTCCCGCCGGGCCGGCCGGAGATCTATCACGCGGTCCGGGTCGTCTTCGAGAATCGATCGACGGGCGACGTGGTGTTCCAGCCGGGCAACGTCATGCTGCTCACCGACCGGAAGGCGCCGCAGTACGCCATGGACCTGACCGACCTCTACCGCGCGGCCGCGCACGCGGACAGCGATCCGGACCAGGTGTTCGATCGCCTGTCCCCGGCGATCTTCGACAGCAGCACCGAGATCCCCAAGGGCCGGTCGATCGAACGGCTCCTGGTGTTCGGCCCTTTCCCTCCGAAATGGAAGGAGCTGCGGGTCAATTTCTCGTTCCTGCAGATCGGCGCCGAGACGCACTCGGTGTCGTTCATGTTCCACCGGCAGCCGGTGGGGGGCTAGGACCGCGTGGCTGCCGAGCTGCTCGACGGTGCCGCGGTGGCCCGGGCGATAAGGGACGAGGTCGCCCGGGACGTCGCGGGGATAGTGAAGAGGACCGGCAGCGCCCCGCGGCTCGCGGCGGTCCTCGTCGGGGACGACCCCGCCTCGCAGGTCTACGTAAGGAACAAGATCGCGGCCTGTCGCGAGGCCGGCATGCGCTCGGACGAGGTCCGGCTCCCCGCCGCCACGCCCCAGGAGCGGATCCTGTCCCGCGTCAAGCAGCTCAACGAGGACGCCGATATCGACGGCATCCTGGTCCAGCTGCCGCTCCCTCCCGGCATCGACCGATCGGCGGTCGTCCTGGCGCTCGACCCGGCCAAGGACGTGGACGGGCTTCACCCGCTGAACGCGGGGCGCCTCCAGATGAAGCTCGACGCCCCGGTCCCGTGCACGCCGGCCGGGATCGTGGAGCTGCTCGATCGCTACCGGCTGCCGATCGCCGGCCGGCACGCGGTCATCGTCGGCCGAAGCGACATCGTCGGCCGGCCGCTGTCGATCCTCCTGCTGCAGCGCGACGCGACGGTCACCGTCTGCCACTCGAAGACCCGCGACCTGCCGTCCATCACCCGCCAGGCGGACATCCTGATCGCCGCTTTGGGGCGCCCCGCCTTCCTGGGGCGAGACCACATCCGCGACGGCGCGACGGTCATCGACGTGGGGATCAACCGCCTGGACGACGCCGCCGCCGCGGCGGCGATCTTCGGGAGCGACTCGCCGCGGGTGCGCTCGGTTCGCGAGCGGGGGTACACCCTGGTCGGTGACGTCCACCCGGTCGAAGCGGCCTCCCGGGCCGCCCATCTCACGCCGGTCCCCGGGGGCGTCGGGCCGCTGACCATCGCCTGCCTGCTCCGCAACACGCTGCGCGCCGCGCGCCTGCGCCGCCGCCTGGTGGCGCAATGACCCAGGGGCGCGACCGGGCCGCCGGCGCGACGCTGCCGTTCGACGTCCCCAGGAGCGCGCCGCCCGACGGTCGCGGCAAGCCGTTCGTCCTGCGGGTCGGACTGACGGGAGGGATCGCCGCGGGCAAGACGACCGTGGCCCGCATCTTCGCCTCGCTCGGAGCGAGCATCCTCGACGCGGACGAGATCGCCCACCGCCTGGTGGAGAGAGAGGCCCCCGCCTACCAGCCCGTCGTCAAGGCGTTCGGCGAGGAGATCCTGAACCCGGACCGCTCGATCAGCCGCCCGCGACTGGCGCGCCTCATCTTCTCCGACCCGCACAGGCGCGCCGCTCTCGAGGCGATCCTGCACCCGATGATCCGCAAGGAGGAGGCGAACCTGGTCGAGCTGCTCGCCGACACCGGCCAGGGCCGGATCGCCGTCTCGAACGCCGCCCTCCTGATCGAGACCGGCATCTACCGCGACTACCACCGGGTCATCGTGGTCCACTGCGCCCCCGAGGTCCAGCTCGACCGCATCGTCCGGCGGGACGGACTCTCCGAGGAGGAGGCCCGGGCGCGCATCGGCGCCCAGATGGACACCCGGGAGAAGCTGAAGGTGGCGCACTACACCATCGACACCACCCCGGGCATGGCCTCCACCGAGGGGCGCGCGCGGGCCGTCTTCCGCCACCTCCAGCAGGACCTGCAGGCCCTCTCAGAACCCTAGGAGCGCGTCCGAGCTCCTAGCCGCTACGATCCGGCGCGGCGCTCTTCATAGAAATGATGCGCGGCGTCGCCCGTCCCCCGCGAGCGGCCGCCCGGCGCCGGCGTACGCTCTGTCGCTGTACATCAATGTCCATCAAGGGTTTGCGCGTGATCCCCCGTGGCGGCCGGGCCCGACACACCGGCCGGAGCGGGGCTGGCCCGCGCCTTGCAATCCGGGACGTCACGCCAATCGATTGCCATCCGGGTGGTCGAGGGACAAAGGGGTGACGTTCCGAGGGGGCCGTTCATGACGAAGATGCGATTCGCGGTCGTTCTGATGCTGGCATTCGCGGCGCTGCCGCTCACGGCGCGGACAGCCAGCGCGCAGGGGTGCATTGCCATCAGGAACAACGAGCCGTTGTTCGGCGCCTCGGAGCGGGTGGTGTTCGCGCCGGGAGAATGGCAGGTGTTCTTCAATTTCCGCGACGCGAAATCGACCGACCACTACAACGGGACCAAGTTCCAGTATCAGCGCCAGTCCGCCAACAACTACGTGTCCAACACGCAGCAGCTCTACGACCTGGGGGCCTCGTACAACGTCACGCAGCGCTTCAGCGTCTCCGGCCTGATCCCTGTGGTCAATGCGACGTGGTCGCTGCCGACGCCGACCTCGGGGACCCTCGGCCCGCGCCGCGAGCAGAACGCCAGCGGCATCGGCGACGTCAGCGCGCAGGCGCGGTTCTGGCTGCTCGATCCCGTGAAGCACCCGCGCGGCAACTGGTCCGTCTCGCTCGGATTCAAGGCCCCGACCGGGGAGCACGACGCCAAGGACGAGTATCCCGACATCAACGCCACGAACGACACCCTCAAGGCCGTCGACCAGTCGATTCAGCCCGGGGACGGCGGCTGGGGAGTCATCTTCGAGACGCAGGCGTACAAGACGCTGAAGCACATGTCGTTCTACGGCTCGGGCTTCTACCTGGCGAACCCGCGGGACACCAACGGCACGCCGTCGATCATCGTCGGGCTCGGTTTTGGCGCCAACCCGGCCTTCGCCGACCTGATCGACAACTCCGTTCCCGACCAGTACCTGGCGCGGGTCGGGGCCTCCTTCCCGGTCATCAAGGAGACCCTGTCGCTGTCCATCGGCTTCCGGATCGAGGGCGTGCCGCGCTACGACCTGGTCGGCGCCAGCCACGGCTGGAGACGCCCCGGATACGAGACGTACGTCGAGCCGGGCATCGTGTACACGCACGGCCGCTCGAGCTATTCCGTGAACGTGCCGATCGGACTCCTGCGCAACCGTCTGCCGAACCCTTACACCGGCAACGCCGGCGACGCGACCTTCCCGGATTACGTCGTGGTGGCCGGCTACTCCTACCGCTTCGGCGGCAGCCCGGCCGGCACGTCAGTCTCGACCCTCGGGGCCGGGTCGACCCAGCCGGAGATCAAGAACTAGCAGCCTGGACTAGGGCGTCAGGATCGTGGGCTTCGGATGCCTGGCGATCTTGCCCCTTCTCAGCCGGAACATGACCGCCGCGGAGTTGTTGGTGTAGTCGGTCTCGGTGAAGAATCGCCGGGCGTTCGTCTCGTTCTCTAGAACATAGTCCCCGTCCGCAAGATTGGTGATCGGCAGCGACTGCCCGTCGATGAAGCCGAAGATCGGCTCGTAGACGTCCATCCAGCACACGCCGAGACCCGAGTTGTCGCAGTCCGGATAGGTTGGCGGGTCGAGAGCGGCGGTGCAGGTCCGCGAGACGAAACTGATGTCGTTGTGCGGCACGACGTCGTAGAGACAGAACCCGCGCTTGCCTCCTTTCATCATCTGGGCCGCGATCGCCGGGTTGGCATCCAGGAGGTCCTGGGCGCACGCTCCTGGATTCGCGGCGCGCAGGGCGATCCACTGGTTGTAGCCGACGGCCGTCCACAGACGATAGTCGGCGTACTCCTTGATGTGCGGGTGCCCGTGACAGGTGACCAGGTCGAACCACTCAGGATGGTCTGCGGGGTTCCCGAGCGTCAACGCGCCCGGGCCGAAGTTGG
>DATNEZ010000581.1:0-16805 GCA_035606645.1 Binatia bacterium | reverse complement strand
AGCTGATCGAGATCGCGGGAATCGTCGTTGTCGATCGACACCCACAGGAGTCCTCGATGATCACGAACGGACGGGTCGCGTTCGACCGCCGGGCGCGCGAGCGCATTCGTCTCCGCGACGACGGCGGGCGAGAAGTCGGGCAACAGCCCGCGTTCCATCATGACCCGCCGCGCGATAGCCCTCAGGTCGTGCCGCCGACGAATCGTCATTGCATCTCCTCGATCCAGACCTCCGCCGTCCCGGTGTCGTCGTAGGTCACTCGTACCCGACACGGGCGGCAGCAGACCTGACAGTCCTCAACATACTCCTGCGCCGCCCCACCTCCTGGATCCAGGCCCATGACGACCGTTTCGCCACAATACGGACAAGCCACCTCGGCCTCGGTATCGAGCACCACCACGTCGGGTGAGCGATCATCGAGATCCCCGGGCTCATCGTCGCCCGTATCTCCGTTCCAGGAATCATGCATGGACGGCTCCATATTGAGTCATGCCGAGGCCCTTCTGCGGGTCCCTGGCCGACGGCCTACTAAAAGAGACTCTGGCGGTCGCGGCGCCGCCGGAAGGCGACGATGAGCAGGGCCCCCGATACGAACCCGCCGATGTGCGCCAGGACCGCCACGCCGCCCGAGGAGAGCGGGCCGATGTCCAGGACCTGGAGCAGGAACCAGAATCCCAGCAGGATGACCGCGGGCAGCGGGACGACCCGGATGAAGAAGACCAGGAAGATCAGCGTCAGGACCCGCGCCGTCGGGAACAGGACCAGGTAGGCCCCCAGGATTCCCGAGACCGCTCCGCTCGCCCCGATCATCGGCACCTCCGACGCGGGAGAGGCCGCCACCTGGGTCATCGACGCGATCAGGCCGCACACCAGGTAGAAGACGACGAAGCGGCCGTGCCCCATCATGTCCTCCACGTTGTTCCCGAAGATCCAGAGGTAGAGCATGTTGAAGGCCGCGTGCGGGATGCTGCCGTGCAGGAACATGGCGGTGAACAGTGAGAGTCCGCCGTTCATGAGACCGCGCGCCTCGGTGGGCAGGTGAGTCAGAGAGTACGGCGTGACCCCCATGGTCCGGACCACGGACTTGAGCGCCTCCGGAGGCAGGGTCATCTCCCAGACGAACACGGCGACATTGATCAGGATCAAGGCGACCGTCACGAACGGGATGGTGCGGGTGGGGTTGTCGTCCTTGAGCGGGATCAAAGCAGGGCTCCGTCGGGGATGGGACTATAGCACGCCCCGCGGGGGACGCCGTTCTTGACCCCCTCGCCTCCCGAGTCTATGATGGGCCCCCATGTTGCTGAGCAACCAGCGACTTCCCTGCATTTCCTAACGACCTTCCTGGAGCGGAGAGCGCCATGGCCGAGGCGTTGAGCGACAAGATGCAGGTTCCGGCGATCCATGGGAGGCCGGTCGATGAAGTCCTTGCCGGGGCCGATGCCAGGCCGGGCACCACGGCGATCCTGCCCCTCATCAAGGGGCCCGAGGATCTGAAGCGGCTGTCGATCCACGAGCTCGAGCAGGTCGCGACCGAGCTGCGCCAGTACGTCGTCGAGGTGATCTCCAAGACCGGCGGGCACCTCGCCCCCAGCCTCGGCGCGGTGGAGCTGACGGTGGCGCTGCACCACTGCTTCGACGCGCCGCGCGACCGGATCGTCTGGGACGTCGGCCACCAGGCTTACGGGCACAAGGTGCTCACCGGCCGGCGGGACCGGCTGCCGACCATTCGGCAGTACCAGGGGCTGTCGGGCTTCGTCAGCCCGGCCGAGTCGGCCTACGACGCCTTCGGCGTGGCGCACGCCTCGACGTCGATCGCCGCCGCCATGGGGATGGCCGTGGCCCGCGACCAGATGGGTGAGGACTACCACGTCATCACGGTGACCGGCGACGGGGCGATGACCGGGGGCCTGGCGTACGAAGGGCTGAACAACGCCGGCCACTCGGGGCGCGACATCCTGGTGATCCTGAACGACAACGAGATGTCGATCTCCCCGAACGTCGGGGCGATCTCGAAGTACCTGACGAGCATCACCTCGAGCAAGTACTACAACCGGCTCAAGGAAGAGGTGCGCGACATCCTGAAGAAGGTGCCGCTCGGCGAGCCGGCGGGGGAGCTGGCGCGCAGGATGGAGCGCTCACTGAAGGAGGTCGTCGTCCCGGGGGGCCTGTTCCAGGCGCTCGGCTTCCAGTACTACGGCCCGATGGACGGCCACAATCTCCCCGAGATGATCGCCGTTTTGACCAACCTCAAGGCGGTCAAGGGGCCGCGCCTCCTGCACGTGATCACCAAGAAGGGGAAAGGGCTGCCGTACGCCGAGGCGAACTCGTGCGTCTATCACGGCGTCACGGCGTTCGACCCCGCCTCGGGGGCCCTGGCGTCCTCCGGCAAGGCGGCGGCGCCCGACTACTGCAAGGTGTTCGGGGAGGCGATGTCCCGCCTGGCCTCGGAGAACGACAAGGTCGTCGCCATCACCGCGGCGATGGCGGACGGCACGGGCCTCGTGAAGTTCCGCGAGAAGCATCCCGCCAAGTTCTTCGACGTCGGCATCGCCGAGGCGTACGGCGTGACCTTCGCCGCCGGGATGGCCATCTCGGGGATGCGCCCCGTGGCGGCGATCTACTCGACGTTCCTGCAAAGGGCCTACGATCAGATCATCCACGATGTCGGCGTGCAGTGCCTGCCGGTGACCTTCTGCCTGGACCGCGCCGGGCTGGTCGGGGCCGACGGGCCGACGCACCACGGTGTGTTCGACCTGTCGTACCTGCGCGCCGTGCCGAACTTCGTCATCGCCGCCCCGAAGGACGGGGACGAGCTGTGCGACCTCCTGAAGACGGCGGTCGACCAGGATGCCTGCCCGTTCGCCATCCGCTACCCGAAGCGCAGCAGCCGCACCTTCACGCCGGACCGGGCGTTCCGCCCGATCCCGATCGGCACCTGGGAGATGCTGCACGAGGGCCGGGACGCGTGCCTTCTGGCCGTCGGCTCGATGGTGGAGGCCGCGGAGCAGGCGCGCGAGATCCTGAAGCGCGAGGGGCTCGACGTGGCGGTGGTCAACTGCCGCTTCGTGAAGCCGCTCGACGGCGACATGCTGCGCGACCTCGCGGGGCGCTGCCCGGTCCTGATCACCCTCGAGGAGAACACGCTGCGCGGCGGGTTCGGCGACGCCGTGCACGAGTTCTTCGCCGAGAGCGGCCTGACGCCCGGCGCCCTGCACCACATCGGGCTGCCGGACCGGTTCGTGACCCACGGCTCGATGACGAACCTGCTCGACGAGGTCGGACTGTCCCCGGCGGCCCTGGCCGCCCAGGTGCGCGGCTTCGTGAAAGGACGGGCGTGAGCGCCGCCATCCGCATCGAGGCGAAGAAGGGGGACCTCGCGGCCCTCGCCGCGGACGTCGCCATCGTCTGCAAGTTCAAGGGGGACCCGGAGCTGCCCGGTCCGGTCGACCGGGCCCTGGCCCAGCGCCTGGTGGAGATCGCCAAGGGGGACCGGTTCGACGGACGCGCCGGCCGGCACCTCCTGTGGCACGCCGCACCGTCCGACAACCTGAGGTCCCGGCGGTACCTCCTGCTGGGGCTCGGCGAGCGCAGCGAGCTGACCCTGGAGCGCTACCGCCGCTACCTGGGGGACGCCCTGGTCGAGTGCGATCGCCTGGGGGCGACCAGCGTGGCCCTGCCGCTCCTGCAGGCGGGCGCCTCGCCGTTCCCGATCCGGGAGGCGGCGGTGGCCGTGGCCGAGGGGGTGCTGCTCGGCACGTACCGTTTCGATCGCCACCGCTCCGAGCCGCGCCCCGGCCGCAAGCACCTGCGCGAGGTGCTCCTGGCCACCGGCGATGCGTCGCCGCGGGAGGTCGCCGACGGCATCGGGCTGGGGGAGATCACCGCCGGCGCGACCAACTTCGCGCGCGACCTGGTCAACGAGCCGGCGGGCGGCATGACTCCCGAGCGCATGGTCGAGATCGCAAGGCAGGTGGCGCAGGAGGAGAAGATCGGCATCAAGGTGTTCGAGCCGGACGAGCTGCGCGGCATGGGGATGGGAGGGATCCTCGGCGTCGGCCAGGGGTCGAAGCATCCGCCCCGTCTGATCCAGCTCGAGTACCGCCCCGAGGAGCGCGCCACGCGCAAGGTCGCGCTGATCGGCAAGGGGCTCACCTTCGACTCGGGCGGCCTGTCGCTCAAGACGTCGGAGGGGATGGAGACGATGAAGTGCGACATGGCCGGGTCGGCCGCGGTCCTGGCGACGCTCAAGGCCCTGCCCGCCCTGGCGCCGCGGGCCGAGGTCATCGGGCTGATGGGGATGGCGGAGAACATGCCCGGCGGCGGCGCCATCAGGCCCGGCGACATCCTGAAGATCATGAACGGCAAGACGGTCGAGGTGCGCAACACCGACGCCGAGGGTCGCCTGGTCCTGGCCGACGCCCTGTCGTACGCCTCGACCTTCAAGGATCTGGACGAGGCGATCGACCTGGCCACGCTGACGGGGGCGTGCGTCGTGGCGCTCGGCCCGATGGCGGCCGGCGTGTTCGGCAACTCGCGCGAGCTGGTGGACGACATCCTGGCCGCGGCGGGGAGGGCCGGCGAGGCGATGTGGCCGCTGCCGCTCTACAGCGAGTACAGCGAGCACATAAGAAGCGACATCGCCGACGTGAAGAACACCGGGATCCGCTACGGCGGCGCCATCACGGCGGCCCTGTTCCTGAGCGAGTTCGTGCGTCCGGGCCTGCGCTGGGCGCACCTGGACATCGCCGGGCCGGCCTTCGGCGACAAGGACTACTCGTACATGAAGCGGGGCGGGACGGGCGCCGGCGTGCGCACCCTCGTCCGCTACCTCATGGACCTCGCGGCCTGAAATCGGGCGATGGGGCACAGGGAGCATCGCCTCGCCGGTCCCGCCTCGGTCGCCTGCGCGGTGGTCTCCGTCAGCGACACGCGCGACGAGTCGACCGATCGGAGCGGGGCCTTCATCCTGAGGGCGCTGCGCCGGGCGGGGCACCCGGTCCTCGACTACCGCATCCTCACGGACGACCCACCGCGCATCGTGACGCACCTCCGCGCGCTGGCGCGGGGCGGCCGGGTGCTCTGCGTCCTGTTGAGCGGCGGCACCGGCATCGCCCCGCGCGACGGGACGCACGAAGCGGTCTCCGGGATCCTGGAGAAGCGCCTGGACGGCTTCGGTGAAATCTTCCGGACCCTGAGCTTCCGGGAGATCGGTCCTTCTGCGATGCTCAGCCGGGCGGTCGCCGGGACCTTCCGCGGCATGCTGATCTTCTCCATGCCGGGATCCGAGAGCGCCGTGCGCCTCGCGATGACTCGGATGATCCTGCCGGAGCTGGGACATGCGGCGGGGCTCGTCGCGCCCCCCGCGGGTGGAAAGGGGAAGCATGGCAAGCGAACCGCCCGCCCGCGCTGAAGAGGACCGGCCCATCGCCCCGCCCGGACCCGGTCCCGCTTCCGGACCCGATCCGGAAGCGGTGGCGGACGACCTGCGCCGCAGGGTCGAAGGGGACGTCCTGTTCGACTCGCTCCACCGCACCCTGTACAGCACGGCGGCCTGCATCTACCAGATCATGCCCCTGGGGGCGGTCGTGCCTCGGCACGAGGGGGACGTCCTGGCGGTCCTGGAGTACGCGCGCCGTCACCGGATTCCGATCACGGCGCGCGGCGGCGGCTCGGGGCTGGCCGGCCAGACTCTCGGGCGCGGCATCGTCCTCGACTTCTCCAAGCACTTCCAGGGGGTGGCCGATATCGACGCCGCGCGCGGCACGGTCCGCGTGCAGCCAGGCGTGATCCAGGCCCGGCTCAACCGCCTCCTGCGACGCCACGGCATGCAGTTCGCCCCCGACCCCTCGTCGGCCCCCTGGTGCACCCTCGGGGGGATGCTGGCGAACAATGCCGGCGGCTCCCACACCATCAAGCACGGCGCGACGCGCGAGAACGTCGTGTCGCTTCGCTTCGCCCTGGCCGACGGCACGGTGATCGACACCGAGCCCCTGCCTTCGCCGGGGCGGGGGACCTGGAAGCCCGGGCCGCAGGCCCGCCTGGCCTCGGGCCTGCACGAGATCGTCACCCGCCACCGCGAGGTGATCGAGAGGCGCAGCCCCGGGACGCGCCGCAACTCGTCGGGGTACGGCCTGCGCGAGGCGGTGAACGGCCGCATCGACCTGGCCCAGGCGCTGGTCGGGTCGGAGGGGACGCTCGGCCTGATCCTCGACGCCACGCTGCGCATCGTCCCGCTGCCCAAGGCCAAGGCGACCGCCCTCGTCCTGTTCGACGATCTGGAGAAGACCGGGGCGGCGGTGGTGGAGATCCTGAAGTTCGGCCCGTCGGCGGTCGAGCTCCTCGACGGGACGTTCGTGCAGGTGATCCGGGAGGCCGATCCGAAGACCGGCGCCACGCTCCCCGCGGGGACGGAGGCGATTCTCATCGTCGAGCTGGACGGGGACGACCCGAAGGAGGTGCAGGACCGCATGCTGCGCCTCTCGGAGCTCCTGGCCGGGCGGATGCGGCTGGCCACCGAGGTGAGGCCGAGCACCCGCCCCGAGGAGACGGCGCGCATCTGGGCGGTCCGGAAGGCGGCCTCGCCGATCCTGTCGCGCCGCGAGGGGACCCGGCGCAACACGCGCTTCATCGAGGACGCCGCCGTCCATCCCGAGCAGATGGCGGAGTTCGTGAGGCGGTTGCGCGCGCTCCTCAAGAAATACGATCTGACGGCGGCGATCTTCGGGCACGCCGGGGACTGCAACCTGCACTGCAACCCGATGCTGAACCAGAAGGACCCGCGCGACCTGGAGCTGATGGAGACGATCGCGGAGGAGTTCACCGACCTGGTCATGCAGATGGGGGGCTCGCTCTCCGGGGAGCACGGCGACGGGCGCCTGCGGACCCCTTACCTGCGGCGGGCCTACGGGTCGCTCGTGGACGTCTACGCCGAGGTGAAGCGGCTGTTCGACCCGCAGGGGATCCTGAACCCGGGGGTCATCGTGCACGACGGGTCGTACGGCCTGACCGACGATCTGCGGTACGGGGAGGCGTACCGGCGCGCCCCGACCGCCTCGATCCTCGACGAGCCGGCCTGGGGCCGGGAGATCGAGAAGTGCCACGGCTGCGGCGCCTGCCGCCACTACTGCCCGGTGGCCGTCGAGACGGGGGACGAGGCCGCGACCGCTCGGGCGAAGGCGAATCTCCTGAGGGCCGTGATCTCGGGGCACCTCGAGCCGGGGGCGATCGCGACCGACGGGTTCAAGTCGATCATGGACCTGTGCGTCAACTGCCAGCTCTGCCACTCCGAGTGCCCGACCGCCATCGACATTCCCGGCATGGCGGTGATGGCCAAGGAGATCTACGTCCGGGCGCAGGGGAAGAACCTGACCGAGCGGATGCTCACCAATCCCGGGCCGATGCTCCGCTTCGGCACGATGCTCGCTCCGGTGGCGAACGCCGCCATGCGCCTCGGCCCCGTCCGCCGGCTCATGTCGGCGGCCACCGGCATCGCGGCGGCCCGGGAGATGGAGCCCTTCTCCGGCTCGCCGCTCCAGCAGCGCATGCCCTCCGTCGATCCCGATGGGCGCAAGGTCGCCTATTTCCACGGCTGCTTCGGCGGCTACCAGGACGTCGACGGGGAGGGACGCGCCGCGGTCGATCTCCTGGAGGCGCTCGGCTGCGCCGTGGCGATCCCTCCCCAGGAATGCTGCGGCATCGCGGCGATCACCTACGGCCACCTGGACGACGTGCGCGCCTCGGCGGAGCGGAACGTGGCGGTCCTGCTCGACCTCGCCCGGCGCGGCTACGACGTGCTCTACAGCGCGCCGTCCTGCGGGCTGGCGCTGGTCGAGGACTATCCGCGGCTCCTCGGCACGCCGCAGTCGGACGTCCTGGCGCGGCACATCCGGGACATCCACGACTACGTGCTGGAGATTCTGGAGAAGGAGCCGGAGCGGCGCGCCGCGCTCCGCCCGGTCCCCGTGCGGCTCACCTATCACAACCCCTGCCACTTCCAGTCCCGGGGGATGGGGGACGCGGTCGTCCGCCTGCTGGAATTGGTGCCCGGCGTCGAGGTGGTGCCGATCGGGGAGGACCACTGCTGCGGCATCGCCGGCACGTTCGGCATGAAGGAGAAGAATTTCCACCAATCGATGCGCATGGGACGGCCGCTCTTCGACAGCATCGAATCGACGGGCGTCGGGGTGGTGGCGACCGGCTGCGGCACCTGCAAGATCCAGATCGAGCAGGGGTCGAGCCTGCCGGTCGTCCACCCGATCCGGATCGTGCGCGACTCGCTCCTCGGCGGCGCGCTGCCTCCGCGGGTCGCGGCGGCCGCGGCGCGTCCCTGCCCGGTGGTGCCCGCGCCGGCCCCGGCGGCGCGCGCGGACGAGGCGTCCGAGTGTCCCGAGTAGGGGCGGATTCTTGACTTGGCCGCGGCCGTGGCCTAGACTTTGCGGCTCATCCCGCCACGGTGTACGCGGACTCATGGACGCCACGGCGTTCCGTTGTGCCCCCGGAGAGAGAGCATGCCGACGACCTACAGGGCCACGAAGCTGACCATCGACCCGACGGCGTTCATCGCGCCGGGGGCCGCGCTGGTCGGCGAAGTCACGGTCGGCCGGGACGCCTCGGTCTGGTTCCAGGCGACGCTGCGCGGGGACATGGAGCCGATCACGCTCGGCGCCGAGAGCAATGTCCAGGACGGCTGCGTGGTGCACGTCGACCACGGCCGGCCGACCATCATCGGCGACCGCGTGACACTGGGCCACGGCGCCATCGTGCACGCCTCGGTCATCGAGGACGACGTCCTGGTGGCCATGAAGGCGGTGATCCTGAGCGGCTGCCACGTCGGCCGGAACTGCCTGGTGGGGGCGGGGGCGGTGGTCCCGGAGGGGACCGTCGTGCCGGACGGATCGCTGGTCCTGGGCGTGCCGGGCCGCGTGGTGCGGGCGCTGCGTCCCGACGAGATCGAGCGGGTCCACACGAACGCGCGCGCCTACGTCGACCTGTCGCGGGCCTACAAGAGCGGCGTCATTCGCGTGCCGCGCGAGGGGGAGTCATGACCGGCAGGGACGGCGCGCTCCTGGGTGACGCGGCGCGACGCCTCAAGCCCCTGATCGACGGGGCGAAGAAGGCGGCCCTCACCACCCACGTCACGCCGGACGGCGACGGCATCGGCGCCGAGATCTGCCTGGCGCGATATCTGAAAGCCCGGGGGATCGAGACGCGCATCATCAACACCGACCCGCTGGCCGCGAAGTTCCGCTTCCTCGACCCGGACGGGACCGTCGAGGTCTTCGACGCGGCCCGGCACGAGGCCTTCCTGAAGGAGGCCGATCTCATCTTCATGCTGGACAACTCGGCGGTGTCGCGCCTGGGCCCGCTCGAGCCGGCCGTGCGCGCGTCGCGCGCCACGACGATCTGCATCGATCACCACAACGTGGTCGAGCCGTTCTGGAACGTGAACATCATCGATTCGGACGCCTGCGCCACGGGGGAGCTGGTGTTCCAGATCGTCAAGTTGATGGGGGGGAGCGTGGACGCGGTCGCCGCCCAGGCCGCCTATACCTCGGTGGTGACGGACACCGGCTATTTCCGGTTCTCCAAGACGTCGCCGCGCTGCCACGAGGCGGCCGCCGAGATGCTGGCCGCGGGGGTGAGCCCGCCCACCGTCTATTCGGAGGTGTACGAGCGGAACACCCCGGCCCTGCTGCGGCTGGCGGGCGCGGCCCTGGCCGGCCTGAGGCAGGAGGAGGGGGGCCGGATGGCCTGGATCACCCTGACGCGCGAGCAGGTGCTCGGCTGCGGGGGGGAGCTCGAGGACACCTCCGACATCGTCAACGACCTCCTGACGATCGACGGCACCCGCCTGGCGGTCCTGTTCAAGGAGATCGACGGCGGCCGGGTGAAGCTGTCGTTCCGCAGCAAGGGGAGCCTGGACGTCAACCGGCTCGCCTCCCGCTTCGGCGGCGGCGGGCACACGAACGCGTCGGGAGCGATCGTCGCCGGCACCCTGGAGGAGACGATCCGCCTGATCCTTCCCGCAGCGCGGGACCTGCTCCAGAAGCCGGCGTGAGCCCCGCCGATCCCGCGACCGGCCCCGCCGCCCCCGACGCGGCGGCGCTGCCTCCGCTCGTCCTGCCCTGCCGCCCGGCGCCGCGCAACCTCATGATCCTCGCCGCCATGGGACTCCTCGCGGCCGGGACGGTCGTCCTCGCGCGCGCCCTGGAAAGGCCGGACGCGGCCGGCTCCTGGCACGGCTGGGTGATGCTCCTCCTGGGGGGCGCCTCCGCCGGCCTCGCCGGCCGGTACGCCCTCGCCCGCCTGGTGCTCGACGACGGAGGCTTCCGCCTCAAGGGACTCCTGGTGGACCGGGCGGTGCGCTGGACCGACATCCAGGACTGGAAGGCCCTGTCTCCGGGCGGCCCTGCGGAGAGCGTCCTGGTCGTCTACGGCGAGGCGCGCCGCCGCCTGTTCGTGCCGCTCATCTACGAAGAGAGCCAGGCGCTGCCGATCGGGCTGGCGCAGCGGGGATTCCCCCGGTACTAGGTCCCGGTCTCCGGCCGCCTTCCCCGCGTCTCGGGTAGAATGCGCGCCGCACGGAGGCCGTTCATCGAGAGGAGGAGGATCGACATGAGAGGACACGCGTCCGCGTGGATTCTGACGGGGCTGGCGCTCACGCTGGCGGGCGCGGGAGCGGGATGGTGCGCCGACGAGGCGCCCCCACCCGAGCGCTGGAAGGACGTCGCCGAGTTCAGCTTCGTGGCGACCGCCGGCAACAGCGAGACCTCGACGCTCGGCTTCAAGAACACCCTGGCGAGGGCCTGGGAGAAATCGTCCTTCGAGCTGAAGGCGGGGGCGATACGCGGCGAGAGCACCAGGACGACCCGGACGGTCGTCGCGGGCCCGGCGATCTCGGAGACGTCCACGACCGATCTCACGGCCGAGAACTATTTCTTCAGCGGCCGCTACGACCGCAAGATCACCGCCAGGTTCTTCTGGTACACCGGGGCCGGCTGGGACAGGAACCGCTTCGCGGGGATCGACAACCGGTACTCCGGCGTCTTGGGCGTGGGGAACGTCTGGCGGGACGAGGACCGGGTGAAGTTCCGGACCGATTACGCCCTGTCGTACACCAGGCAGGAGAACGTCGTGGAGGTCGCGGGGGCCGACGACTCGTTCCTCGGGGCGCGCCTGACCTCCAAGTTCCTGCACAAGCTCGGCGACGTCACGACCTACGGCAACGACCTGGTCGTGGACGAGAACCTGGACGAGACCTCGGATTACCGGGCCGACATGACGAACTGGGTCACGGTGAGCATGAGCACGCGGCTCGCGCTGAAGGTGAGCCTGCAGCTGCTCTACGACAACGAGCCCTCGTTCGAGAGCATCGCGGACCCGGGGGATCTGCTGCCCCCCGTCGGACCGACCGCCAGCGCCCAGCTGGACGACCTGGACACGATCTTCACCGCGTCGCTCGTGGCGAACTTCTAGGGGAGACTGTCCAGCGGCGGGAAGCCGAGGACCGACATGAAGATGTCGTTGAAGTCCTCGCGGCCGGAGAGCTCGATGTACTCGACGCGCGACGGCATCACCTCGGCCGCCTCCCGCTCGCGGTAGGACAGAAGCGCGATCTTCGCCCCCTCGCCCGCGGCGTTCCCCACGGCGCGGATGCGCGCGAGCGGCACGGCCGGCACCAGCCCGATGATGCGCGCCGCGTCGGGGTTGATGTACGAGCCGAAGGCGCCGGCGAGCAGCACTTCCTGCAAGTCGTCCGGCGCGACACCCATCTCGTTCATCAGGACGCGGATGCCGGAGGCGATCGAGCCTTTGGCGAACTGCAGCTGGCGGACGTCCTTCTGCGAGAACAGGATGCGCCGGCCGCCGGTCTCCTTCTCTGTGGCCAGGACGAAGGCGCGCACGCCGTCCACGGTGATCAGGCGCGAGGCCAGCGAGTCGGGGACCTTGCCCTCGAGGTCCCCGGCGGAGCGCATGCGGCCGGTCGCGTCCATCAGGCCCCGCTTGTAGAGCTGCGCCACCGCGTCGATGAGCCCCGAGCCGCACAGCCCGACCGGCGGGGCGTCCTGGATGGTCTGCAGGACGACGGAGTCCTCGGTGATCCGCACGCCCTCGATCGCCCCGGTCGTGGCGCGCATGCCGCAGGAGATCTCGGCCCCCTCGAAGGCCGGGCCCGCGGGGGCGGCGGTGGACAGCGTGCGCGGCTCCGATCTCAGGGCGATCTCGCCGTTCGTGCCGACGTCGACGAACAGGCGCAGCTTGTTGCCGCGCGGCAGGGCGGTGGCGAGAAGGCCGGCGACGATGTCCCCCCCGACGTAGGAGCCGATCGCCGGGAACAGGAAGACGCGCCCCTCCGGATGGATCGTGATGCCGAGGTCGGCGGCGCGGAGGTTCAGGCCGTGCGACACGGCGGGGGCGAACGGCGTCACCGAGATCGGCTCGGGATCGATCCCGAGGAGCAGGTGCATCATCGTCAGGTTGCCGGCGACGGTGATCTCGTAGATGCGGTCGAGCGGCACCCCCGACTCCGCGGTCAGGCGCTCGATGATCCCGTTCATGGTGAACGAGGCGAAGTGCTGCATCTCCTGCAGCCCTTCCTTCTTCCCCATGGTGTGCGAGATGCGGGACAGCACGTCGCCGCCGTGGATCGCCTGGGCGTTCAGGTTCGACGTGACGCCTCGCGGCTCGCCGTTGTTCAGGTCCATGAGCGTCCCGACGATGGTGGTAGTCCCCAGGTCGAAGGCGATGCCGAAGCAGGCGCCGGTCGTGTCCCCGGGCTCGACGGCCAGAAGGGTCTCGCCGCACACCACCGCGGTGACGTCGAACTCGGCGTCGCGCAGGGCCTTCGGCAGGGTGCGCACCACGGGGAGCTCGGCGCTCATCGCGAATCCTTCCTGGCGCAGCGCCTCCCGGAGGCGCTGCACGTCGGAGCGCTGATCGTGCAGGGTCGGCTCGGCGAGCCTCAGGTGCACCTTGTGGACGTTCGGATCGAGCAGGACCTGACGGCCGACCCCGAACATGGCGGTCTTCGGCGTGGTCAGGAGGCGCGGCACGTGGACCACCATCTCGTCCCGCACCTCGGACTGGCAGGAAAGCCGCCAGCCGCCGGCCATGTCCTCCTGCGACAGGTGCTGCAGGTCGGCGGGGGTGACGGGGGCCGATCCCTGGATCACCTGCACCCGGCACTTGCCGCAGGTCCCACGGCCGCCGCAGGTGCTCTCGATCGGCTGGCCGGTCCAGGCGGCGGCGTGGAACAGCGTCGTGCCCGAGGGCACGCGCGTCGAGGTCTCCTTCGGAAGAAAGGTGACCTTGACCTTTTCGGCTTTGGCGGCGCTCGTCGGCTCCATCGGCCTTCCTTCAGGCCGTGGTCGCGGGGGAGGCGGCGGGGGCGGCCTGCGGGGTCGCGGGTCGGGCCGCCTTCGCGGCGGCGACCTTGCGGAAGTGGGCGTTCCATTTCTTGCCGAAGGGGTCGCTCCCGAGCATCAGGTCGCCGGCCAGGATCATCTTGTAGATCTCAGGCTCCAGGGCGTTGGTGATCGAGGCGGTCAGGCCGACCTGCATCCCCAGCAGGATGAAGCTGGCGGTGAGGGGCGGCCGGTCGGGGAGCCCGAAGCCGACGTTGCCGGCGCCGACCGACATGTTCACGCCGAGCCCGTCGCGGATGAGCCGCATCGTCTGGAACGTGATGCGCCCGAACTCGTGGTTGGCGCCGATCGGCATGCAGAGGGGGTCGATGATCACGTCTTCCTTCGGGATGCCGTGGTCCGCGGCGCGGTCGACGATCTTCTTGGCGATCTTGAAGCGCTCCTCCGGGTCGTTGCTGATCCCGGTGTCGTCGTTGGCGATGCCGATGACCGCGGCGCCGTATTTCTTCACCAGGGGGAGGAGCCGCTCCAGCACCTCGTCCTCGCCCGTCACGGAGTTCACCAGCGCCTTCCCCTTGTAGACCGGCAGCGCCGCCTCGAGCGCCTCGGGCGTCGACGAGTCGATGGAGATCGGGACGTCCGTCACCTCCATCATCGCCAGGACCGCCCCCTTGAGCATGCCCGGCTCGTCGGCGCCCGGGATCCCCGCGTTCACGTCGAGCATGGTCGCCCCGGCCTCGACCTGCGCCAGGGCGTCGCTCTTGACCCGCGTGAAGTCGAAGCGCCGCAGCTCCTCGGCGAGCTTCTTGCGGTTCGTGGGGTTGATCCGCTCGCCGATGACCACGAACGGGCTCTCGGGACTGATGACCACGGTCCTGGTGGCGGACGAGACGATGGTCTTCATGCGCGGTGCTCCCGCGGGCGGTCGAGCGGGGAGTCCTCGGCACCCGATACCCTGCGGTCGGGCGCCGCGTCCCGGCCCGTCCGGGCGGCGGCCGTGGCCGCCAGGGCCAGTCGCGCCGGCTCGAGCCGGGCCCTCGAGGCGATCTCGGACACGGCCTCCTCCCAGTGGATCGGCATCAGGTGGATCCCCGCCAGCCCCTTGATCTCACGGATCTGCTCCACGATCTCGACGGCGATCCGGAGCCCCTCTTCCTCGGCGCGGCCGCGCTCGGGCCCCGCCTGATCCATGCGCCGGATGATCGCGTCGGTCACCTCCATGCCGGGAACGCGCTCCTGCATGTAACGGGCCGAGCGCGCCGAGCGCAGAGGCGCCACGCCCGCGAGGATCGCGATCCGGCGATCGAGGCCCAGGTCGCGCACGCGCGCCATGAAGGCGGCGAAGCGCGGGACATTGTAGGTGATCTGGGTCTGCAGGAAGCGCGCCCCCGCCTCGACCTTCTTCTGGACGCGCAGCGGCCGGAAGTCGTATGGCGGGGCGAAGGGGTTCTCGGTGGCCCCCGGGAGCAGCTCGGGGGCCGGCCGGATTTCTCGGCCGCTGAGGTACCTGCCGCGGCGGAGGGTCGCCACCAGGCCCAGAAGCTGCAGCGAGTCCAGGTCGAAGACCGGCTTGGCCCCCGGGTGGTCGCCGTGGATCGTGTGGTCGCCGGTCAGGCACAGGACGTTCCTGACGCCGAGCGCCGCGGCCCCCACGAGGTCGCTTTGCAGCGCCAGCCGGTTCCGGTCGCGGCACGTGACGTGCACGATCGGGTCGATCCCCTCGCGCACCAGGATGGCGGCGGCCGCCAGGGCCGACATGTGCACCACGCCGGCCGTGTTGTCGGGCACGTTGACCGCGTCCACGTGGTCGCGCACCAGGCGGGCCCGGCGCAGGAGGTCCTGCGGGTCAGCGCTGTCGCCGGTGGCGATCTCGCAGGTCAGGAGCGGGAGGCCCGTGCGGAGGGCGTCCTCGAAGCGGGGGAACGCGCCCTGCGGGCTCACCGGGCCTCCTTCCCGTTGCGGCCGATCATCAGGCCGACCCAGGCGGAGCTCCCCTTGAGGCTCCAGTCGAGGGCCGGCTGGATGCGCAGGATGGCGCCGCGCCAGGGGAGCCAGCGCGAGCGTCTCTCGGCCTTCACCCAGACGCACATCATCCCGGGCTCGACCTCGCAGTGCCCGTTCATGCGCACGCCGCCGCACGGACCGTTGCGCAGCGACTTCGGGCAGCCCATCGGGCAGGTCATGCCGGTCTCGTGCAGGATGCACTGGCCGCACATCTTGCAGCCGAACGCCAGCTTCTTGCTGGCGGCCTCGAACGGCAGGACGGCCAGCTCGAGCGGGCGGGCGGCGCGCGGGTGCCGCCGAAAGAAGCGTCGCACGGGCTCCAGCATGCAGGGTCCTTTCCAGTCGGTCCCCGGGCTGGAACGGCTCCCGGGGGGATCCAGGACGATTCAGTCCGCTGCGGCCCGGGCGGCGCCGACCGAGGAGGCGGACGGCTCGCCGAGGGTGGAGACCGGGGCGGCGGCCTCGGCCGCCGGGCGCGAGCGCTTCCTGGCCATCAGCTCCTTGGCCACACGGACCGCCTCGGTGGCGTTCTCGCCGTAACCGTCGGCGCCGATGTCCCTGGACCACTGCAGGCTGGTGGGGGCGCCGCCGACCATGACGATGTACTGGTCGCGGATCCCCTCCTTCTGCAGCAGCTTGATGACCTTCCCCTGGTTCGGCGCGGTGGTCGTCAGGAGGGCCGACATGGCGACGATGTCGGGCTTGCGCTCCTTGATCTCGTTGACGAAGCGATCGATCTTGACGTTGACCCCGAGGTCCACCACCGAGAATCCGTTGGCGGACATCATGGTGCAGACGATCCGCTTGCCGATGTCGTGAATGTCCCCCTGCACGGTGCAGGCCAGGACGCTTCCCTGGTTCTCGCGCGCCACGGAGCTCTTGGCGAGCTCCGGCTCGAGGATGGCGAGGGCGGCTTTCATCGCCTCGGCGCTCATCACCAGCTCGGGAAGGAACAGCTCCCCGGCGCCGAACCGGTCGCCGACGACTCGGATCCCCTTCACGAACCCGTTGTCGATCGACTCGAGCGGGGCGATGCCCAGCTCCAGGGACTGGCGGGCCAGGGCGGCCGAGATCTCCGCCTCACCCATGATCACGCTGTCCGCCATCTTCTGGTACAGGTCGTCGTGGCTCAAGGCAATCCTCCTTAACGATCCGCGAAGATCAGACGATGGCGCGCGGCGCCATGAATTTGGACTGCGCCGCCCGCAGCGAGGCCGGTCCGTGGTATCCGAGCCGGGCCGAGATCTTGGAGCAGGTATCGAGCCCGATCCGGATGAGACCCGGAAGCTTGTCCGGGGTCAGGCGCGTATCGGGTCCGGAGATGCTGACGGCGGCGATGGCGTCGCCATTGCGGCTTCGGATGGGAAGGCCGATGGCGATCAGGTGATCCTCGAGCTCGCCGTACGATACGGCGTAGCCCTGCTCGCGGATCTTGAT
>DATNEZ010000532.1:0-4238 GCA_035606645.1 Binatia bacterium | reverse complement strand
CCGTAGTGCTCATTGAGGTACTGCACGATGTCGTCCGACTCGACCACGACCTTGCCGCGATCCGGATCGACCAGGACCGGGACGAGCGTCTGGCCCGAGACCGCGACCACCCGGTCGCGCCCGGCATGACGGCGCGGCACGGAGCGGACGACGTAGTCGAGCCCCAGGGCGTCGAGGGCCTCGCGGACCCTCTCGCAGAACGAGCATCCTTCGTACTGATAGAGCTCCAGCACGCGCGCGATTATAGCCGGGCGCGGAGGCAGGTGTCCTAGGCCTGCGGCCCCCAGCGCATTCCCTTCAGGCTGTCGCGCGCGGTGGCGACGGTCGACTCGATCTGACGGTCCGTGTGCGCCAGCGAGACGAAGAGGGCCTCGTACTGCGACGGGGCCAGGTACACGCCGCGCTCGAGCATGCGGCGGAAGTAGGCGGCGTAGCGGCGCGTGTCCGATCGCGAGGCGCTGGCCCAGTCGACCGGATCGTGCGAGGAGAAGAACAGAGTCAGAAGCGACCCGACCCGGGTCACGCGCGCCGGCGTCCCGGACTCCTCGGCCGCGGCCTCGAGCCCGCGCGCCAGCCCGGCGGAGAGCCGCTCCAGCGTGGCATAGACGCCCGGAGCGCGCAGTCCCTTGAGCATGGCGATGCCCGCCCGCATCGCCAGCGGGTTTCCCGCCAGCGTCCCGGCCTGGTAGACGTCCCCGTCCGGCGCCACGCGGTCCATGATCTCCTCCCGCCCGCCGTACGCGCCGATCGGCAGCCCTCCCCCAAGGATTTTCCCCAGCGTGGTCAGGTCCGGCGTGATGCGATAGAGCTCCTGCGCTCCGCCGGGCGCCACCCGGAACCCGGTGATCACCTCGTCGAAGATCAGCAGGATGCCGTGCCGCGAGGTGATCTCGCGCAGCCCTTCCAGGTAGCCGGGCTTCGGGGGCACGACCCCCATGTTGGCCGCCACCGGCTCGACGATCACGCAGGCGATCTCGCGGCCGCGCTCCTTCGCCAGGGCGGCGAAGCCGTCCAGGTCGTTGTACGCCACGACGAGCGTCTGCTCGGCCACGCTCGCCGGCACTCCGGGCGTTCCCGGGAGGCCGAGGGTCGCGACCCCCGAGCCGGCCTTCACGAGGAGCGCGTCCACGTGGCCGTGGTAGCAGCCGTCCATCTTGACGATCAGGTCGCGCCCGGTGAAGGCGCGGGCCAGCCGCAGGGCCGACAGCGTCGCCTCGGTCCCCGAGCAGACCATGCGCACCTTCTCGATTCCCGGGACCGTCTCGACCACCATGCGGGCCAGCTCGACCTCGTGCGGGTTCGGCGCGCCGAAGGACGTGCCGTTCTTCGCCGCCTCCTGCACTTCGCGCACGATGTCCGGGTGCGCGTGGCCGAGGATCAGGGGGCCCCACGACCCGACGTAGTCGATGTACTCGTTGCCGTCCACGTCCTGCAGGATGGCGCCGTGGCCGCGCGCGAAGAACAGCGGATCGCCGCCCACCGCCTTGAAGGCGCGCACCGGCGAGTTCACGCCGCCGGGAATGACCTGGCGGGCTTTCTCGAAGAGGCTGCGGGAGACGTTGCCCATGATCACTTCGCGAGCAGGCGCGCGGCCTCCTTGGCGAAGTAGGTGACGATCAGGTCGGCGCCCGCGCGCCTGATGGCGACGAGCGACTCCAGGACGGCGCGCTCCCGGTCGATCCAGCCGTTCCTGGCCGCGGCGGCCAGCATCGCGTACTCGCCGGAGACATGGTAGGCCGCGACGGGCACGTCGACGGACTGCCGCACGCGATAAATGACGTCGAGGTACGGCAGGGCCGGCTTCACCATGACCATGTCGGCCCCTTCCTCGATGTCGAGCCGCACTTCCTTCAGCGCCTCGCGCACGTTGGCCGGGTCCATCTGGTGGCTGCGGCGGTCGCCGAACTTCGGCGTCGATTGCGCCGCCTCGCGGAAGGGGCCGTAGAACGCCGAGGCGTACTTCGCCGCGTAGGAGAGGATCGGCACCTGGTCGAACCCCGCGGCGTCGAGCCCCTTGCGGATCGCGGCCACCCGGCCGTCCATCATGTCGGAGGGGGCGACGATGTCGGCCCCGGCCCTGGCCTGCGAGACCGCCGTCTTCGCCAGGAGCTCGAGCGTCGGGTCGTTGAGGATCTCCTCACCCTGCACGACCCCGCAGTGACCGTGATCCGTGTACTCGCACAGGCAGACGTCGGCGATCACCAGCATCCCCTCGACGTCCTTCCGGATCGCGGCGGTCGCCTCCTGGACCACGCCGTGCGCATCCCAGGCCCCGGAGGCCTTCGCGTCCTTCGACGGCGGGATGCCGAACAGGATCACCGCCGGCACTCCGAGCGATCGCGCCTCCTGCGCGTCCGCCACCGCCTCGTCCACCGACAGGTTGAACTGCCCGGGCATGGACGAGATCTCCTGCCGCACCCGCCTGCCGGGGCAGACGAACATCGGGTGGATCAGGTCCCCGGCCGACAGGGAGGTCTCCCGGACCAGCGCCCGGATCGCACCGGTCCTCCGCAGGCGCCTGGGGCGCTGCGCGGGGAAACCCATCAGCCCTCCCTCTTCGGGGACCGTGCGGCCCGGCCCCGGCGGCCGTCAGTCGTCATCGTCCCCCTCGTGAAAGAAGTAGGCGGCGCAGAAGTCGCTGCAGAAGATCCGCCCGCTGCGCATGAACTTGTGCTCGTCGCAGATCATCTTGTGACAGATGGGACACTTGTGCAGGTAGGCCTCGTCCTCGCCGACGGAGCACTCCTTGCATTGCTTCACGAAGCGGACCCCCGGAAACCGGGCCAATTATAGGCCACGCCTCGATCGACCGTACGGGAAACACCCGCATAGTTGACAGGGCTGTTGCCAGTCCCTAGAATCAACGGTCACGCTGTAAGGCGGTGTAGCTCAGATGGTTAGAGCACGCGGCTCATATCCGCGGAGTCCGGGGTTCGAATCCCTGCACCGCTACCAGACGCCCATTGATGGATCGCCCCCGCCCGGCCGGCCGACATTCTGGCCGGCTGCCGGAAGCGACTCTATGATCAGGACCCGATGAAGAACGTCACCAGTGCGGTCGAGCGCCAGGCCCGCCGGACCATCGCCCGTTACGACATGCTGCGCCCGCGCGAGCGGGTGCTGGTCGCCGTGTCGGGCGGCCCGGACTCGACCGCCCTGCTGTCGGTGCTGCATCGCCTGGCGCCCGAGATGAGGCTCGACCTGCACGTGGCCCACCTGGACCACGGCTGGCGCGGGCGCGCGTCGGCGCGGGACGCCGAGTTCGTGAGGCGCATGGCGACCCGGCTGCGCCTGCCGGTCACGGTCGGGCACCTGGGGCCGCGGGTCTGGCAGACGCGTGAGGGCCGCCAATCGTCGCGCGAGGCGCGGGCCCGCGACCTGCGCCAGCGGTTCCTGCTCGAGACCGCGCGCGAGATCGGGGCCCAGAAGGTGGCGCTCGGCCACACGCGCGACGACCAGGCGGAGAGCCTGCTGCTCCGCCTGCTGCGCGGGTCGGGGCCCCGCGGGCTCGCCGGGACCTACCCGGTCGTGGACGGGGTGATCGTCCGGCCGCTCATCGACGTGAGGCGCCACGAGATTCTCGCCTACCTGAAGGAGCGGCGACTCTCCTACCGCGTGGACGCCACCAACCGCGACCTGACCCTGACGCGCAATCGCGCCCGGCGGCGCCTGATCCCGCTTCTGGAGCGGGAGTTCAACCCGAACGTCGTCGAGGCCCTGGCGCATGCCGCCGATCTGCTGCGCGACGAGGACGGATTCCTGGGCGAGCTGGCCGCGAACAAGTATCGCGAGATCGCGACGCGCCGGGGCGAGAGCGTCGTGCTGGAGGGGCGGGCCCTGCAGGAGCTTCCGGTCCCCATCAGGCGCCGCATCCTGAGGCTGGCCCTGGCCGAGGCCCGCGGCGACCTGAGACGGATCGCCCTGGAGCACGTCGAGCGGTCGCTGAGCCTCCTCGACGAGAGGCGGAGGCGCGGCCACGTGTCGCTGCCCGGCGGCACCGCCGTCGACATGCAGGGGGACACGCTGCGCATCGCCCGGCGCCCGGCGGACGGAGACGGGACGCCCGCGGGCGAGGGGGCCATCCCGCGCGAGGCGCTCTGTCCGGTGCCCGGGGAGGTCGTCCTGCCCGGCTTCGGCCTGGGTCTCAAGGCCTCGGTCGTGCCGCGCGAGCAGGTGAACGAGGACTTCCGGACCGCCGGCCGCGCCCGCGCCTACCTGGACGCCGACCTCATGCCCGG
>DATNEZ010000051.1:0-2450 GCA_035606645.1 Binatia bacterium | reverse complement strand
GGGACCGCTCCGATCGCCGTGTCGCTGGCGCGGCTCATTCCCGAAAAGTAGGAACGGATGCGACGGCGCGCCGCCCGCCCCCATCTCGTCGCCTTCCTGCTCGTCCTCTCGTGGCCTCATGGAGCTCCTCGCGCCGACATCATCCACCTGAAAAATGGTGGACAGATCGTCGCCGACTCCTGGGAGGACCGCGGGGACGTCCTGATCGTCGTCCAGGGGGGCGGCCGGATCACGGTGCCGCGGGCCGATGTCCTGCGCGTCGAGGCAACGCCGCCCGCGAAGCCGGCCCAGGCTCCCGCCCCCCAGGCGGGGCCCGCCGTTCCTCCGGGGAGCGCCGCGAAGGGGGGCATCGAGGCGATGACGGACGGCGAGATCTCGGAGGCCATCGCCGTCCTGAAGAGGCGGGTCGACGACTACCCGCTGGCGCGCCAGGAGAACACGCGCCGGATCGTGGTGCTGCTCGGTCACCTCGGCGGGAGGGCCTACAAGGCGCGCCAGTACGACACCGCGGTCTCCCGGTTCCGCGAGGCGCTCGGATACGACCCGAAGGACGCCTCGGCGCAGCTCGGCCTGGCCGCGTCCTACTTCCGGCAGGACCAGGACATCTTCGCCCGCTCGACCCTCGAGCAGGCGCTCCTCGATCACCCCGAGCATCCCGGGCTGCACGCCCTGCTGGGGGATGTGTACAACAGCCAGGAGCGCACCGGGGAGGCTCTTCAGGAGTGGAGAAAGTCCTACGAGCTCAAGCCTGATCCGATCCTCAAGGAGAAGATCGACAAGCTGGCCCGCGAGCGCTCCATCGACGGCGAGTACCGGCAGTCGGACGCGGCCCATTTCACCCTGAAGTACGACGGGGAGCGCGGGGGCGCCGACCTGGGTGGGCAGATCCTGGACTGCCTGGAGAGCCAGTTCCGGACGCTCGAGGTGAAGTTCGATCACTACCCCCTGCAGCCGATCGTCGTCATCGTGTATCCGCAGAAGCAGTTCTACGATGCGACCCAGGCCGGGGCGGACGTCGGCGGACTCTTCGACGGCAAGATCAGGGTGCCGATCGGCGGGCTGAAGCAGATCAACGCCGAGGCGCGCCGCGTCCTCGTGCACGAGCTGGCGCACGCCTTCATCGCCGGCAAGAGCCGGGGAACGGCACCCCGCTGGCTGCACGAGGGGCTGGCGCAGTGGATCGAAGGAAAGACCACGCCGACCCCCACCGGGCTCGCGCTGGCCCGCGAGTTCCAGAACCCCGAGGGCCGGGACGGCTGGGGCCAGTCCTTCTCCTACCCGACCGCCCTGTCGTTCGTCGAGTGGCTCGACGGGCGCGTCGGCTTCCCGGCGCTGGTGGACGTCCTCGAGGAGACCGGCAAGGGGACCACCCCCGACGCCGCCTTCGAGCAGGTAACCCGCTATTCCCTCAAGGAGCTGCGCCAGGCCTGGGGGGAGGCGCTGGTCCGGAAATACTTGCAATAATTCCCGCCGGGCCACAAGTTATTCCCGGATTGTCAGATGCCGGGCCCGGGTGTGCCGGCCGGAGGCGGGAGGGATGTCCGTCCGATGAACGGGAGTCTGGCGCAGCGATCCCCCTCCGATGTCCTGGCCGATGTGCTCCGCCGGCAGGCGTCCGGCGTCATGCGGCTCCAGAACGCCGCGGCGACCCGACAGCTGTTCATCGACGCCGGCGTCATGATCCGGTTCGCCGTCAGCACCCTTCCGAACGAGAGCATCACCGTCCTGTTCCGCGACAAGGGGGGCGTCACCGAGGCCCAGGTGAAGGAGGCGACGGCCGCCAAGCAGAAGGACGAGCTCCTCGGCACGACCCTGGTGCGGATCGGCGCCCTGACCAAGGAGGCCCTCGATGCGCTCACGCGCGAGCACATCCATCGCGTGACGCTCGGCGCCCTCACGACGCGCGAGGGTCATTTCGAGTTCCAGGCCGGCGCCCTCCCGTTCCGCGAGCAGCTCGACGGCGGCATCGGCAGTCCCGAGATTCTCCTGGAGTGGACGCGCGCCTTCCCCGAGATCGAGTGGATCCGCCGGCGCCTGGGACAGTCCGACGCGCGCGTCCAGGTGTCGCGGCGCCCCCCCGAGGGATATCAGAAGGTGCCGCTCAATCCGGCCGAGGGTTTCATCATGTCCCGGGTCGACGGCGGCTCGAGCGTGGCCGACATCCTGGCCATCAGCCCCATGGGAGAGGACAACACGCTGCGCGCCCTGCTCGGCCTGGCCCTGGCCGGCATCCTCGAAATGCCCGAGGGTTCGGCCGAGATCCCGCTTCCGGCGACGGCGGCTTCCACCGCGGCTCCGAAGGCCGCTCCGGCCGCCGCGCCCGCCATGGCGCCGAGGCCGCCCGCGGTGGCGGCCGCGCGGACGCCGACGAACGGCGGGGCGACCGCGACGCACCATCCTCCCGCACCCAGGCCCGGGTCACGCCCACAGGCCTCGCGGCCGGCCACGCC
>DATNEZ010000517.1:0-3478 GCA_035606645.1 Binatia bacterium | reverse complement strand
CGGGGGACACGTCGGGCGCGAGGTGGCCGGGCTGGCCGCGCGCCTGGGATTCGCGGTGACCGTCGTGGAAGACCGCGCGGACTACCTCGAGGCGTCGCGCTATCCGGCCGGAGTGCGGCGCGTTCGCGCGGAGCGCGAGTTCGCCTCGGGCCTCCCCGAGATTCCCCCGGGGTCGTTCGTCGCCGTCGTCACGCGCTGCCACAAGACCGATCTGTCCGCGGTGCGTCACGCGGTGGGGCGCGGCGCCGCCTACGTCGGGCTCATCGGGAGCCGCCGCAAGATCGTCACGGTCCTGGCCCGGGCGCAGGAGCTGGGCACGCCGAAGGAGGCGCTGCGCGAGGTGCGCGCCCCGATCGGTCTCGACATCGGCGCGGAGACCCCGGAGGAGATCGCCATCAGCATCGCGGCCGAGATGATCGCCGTGCGGCACGAGGCGCCTCTGGCCCGGACGGCGCGTGCGGCGCGCCGGCGCGATCGGGGCGCCATCCGGTCCTGCGACCCGGCAGGCGTCACGCCGATCGGCCGGGCGCACGGCGCACGCCCCCGCCCGCTTCCGTAGATCCTCGCCCGAGGTGCCGAGCCAGCGTCCAGAGGATGCCGGCCCCCGCCCGGATCGTCCCCGAGACCGTCCCCGTGATCTTCGAGACCCCCACGCGGCGCCTGTAGGAGACCGGCACCTCCGCGGTGCGCAGGCGAGCCTGGAGCGCCTTCACCTGCATCTCGACCGTCCATCCGAAGCCGCGGTCGGTCATCCCGAGATCGACGAGGGGGCCGAAGCGGATCGACCGGAACGGCCCGAGATCGGTGAACCGCCCCCCATAGAGCAGCCGCATGAGGCGCGTGGCGAGCCAGTTCCCGGCCCGCGCCTGCGGCAGGAGGGACCCCCTCTCCCGTCGGCCCCGGACCCGCGAGCCGATGACGAGATCGGCTCCGTCCCGGGCGATCGGATCGAGGAGCCGGGGAAGCTCCTCCGGGTGGTCGCTGAAATCGGCGTCCAGGAAGACCACGACGTCCGGTTGCCTGGCCTTCAGGTATTCGACGCCGCGCAGGCAGGCGGCGCCGTACCCCGGCCTGGGCTCGACCAGGACCGAGGCGCCCCGCGCCCGCGCGACCTCCGCCGTCCGGTCGGTGCTGGCGTTGTCGACCACCACCACCTCGTCGACGAGATCGGCCGGGATCGCCTCGAGAACCAGGGGCAGGGAGGCCTCCTCGTTCCGGGCGGGGATGACGACGGCGACGCGCACGGCGCCAGTATAGGGCCCCTCCTTTGACGGGGCGGGGGGCGGGTGCTAACATTCGCACCCCTCACGCCGTCGCCCGGCCAGCCGGGCTCCAGGAGGAACAGGTCGTGCCGAAGACCGCCAGGGATTCATGGGCCTCGCGCGCCTCCGTTCTGGTCGGCCTCGTGATTTCGATGCGCCCGCGCCAGTGGATCAAGAACCTGGTGGTGTTCGCGGCGCTGATCTTCGCCAAGAAGCTGGGGGAGCCCGCGCTCGTCCTGCGCGCCCTCGCCGCGTTCGCGCTCTTCTGCGCCACCAGCGGCGCGGTGTACATCATCAACGATCTGTTCGACGTGGACCGCGATCGGAAGCATCCGGTCAAGGCGCGGAGGCCGATCGCCTCGCGGGCGGTCGGGACCCTGCCCGCCCTGACGGCCGCCATTCTCCTGCTCACCGGCTCGATCATGGCGGGGTTCGCCCTGTTCACGCCGTTCGGCGGCCTGCTCCTGACCTACGTGGCGATCAACCTCGCGTACTCGTTCTGGCTCAAGGAGGTCGTGATCGTCGACGTCATGCTGATCGCCTCCGGTTTCGTGCTGCGCGCGGTCGGGGGAGCGCTCGTCATCAACGTCCCCATCTCTCACTGGCTGGTGATGTGCACGATCCTCCTGTCGCTGTTCCTGGCCCTGTGCAAGAGGCGCCAGGAGCTCGACAGCCTGGAGGACGCGCAGGGGCACCGCGCCATCCTGCGCGAGTACTCGCTCGACTTCATCGACCAGATGATCAACGTGGTGACCCCCTCGACCCTGGTGGTGTACATCCTCTACTCCGTGTCTCCCGAGGTCGAGATGAACCTCGGGACCAGGCACCTGTACCTGACGGTGCCGTTCGTCCTGTACGGCATCTTCAGGTACCTGTACCTGGTCCACAAGCGGGGCGGCGGGGGGAATCCCGCGCAGGCGCTCCTGACCGACCGCCCGCTCCTGGTGTGCGTGGGCCTGTGGACCCTCACGGTGGTCCTCCTCCTGTCCGGGGCCGGGGGGTCTGGGTCATAATGGTTGGGCCGGGCGCGCCTTCGCCCGGGGGGAGCGAGGAGCCTGCCCGAGTATTCGGCCGGGCCGCGCGCATGGGGCTTGCGGATCGCAGACAAGGAGCGAGGAGGACAGCGATGCGGGTTCATCGCCGACGACGAGCGACGCCGTATGCGGCCGCAATCCCCATGCGCCCTTCGGGTTCCGGCGGCGTGGGGCCGTCTGCTTCGTTGCCGCGCCTCCTCGATGCGCAGGCATCGGACGTCGTCGCGGCGCCTCGCATCCGGCCCCACGGCGTCCGGAACGCGACCCGGCCCAATACTCGGACAGGCTCCTAGATGCCTAGACCGCTGATCGCCGCCCTGCGAACGACGCCCGCCACCGTGGTCGACGACTACGGCCGGCTCATGCGGCTGGCGGCCTACCGATCGGTCATCGACTCTTCGATCTCCACCATCCTCAAGCTCAACCTGTCGTGGACGAAGTACTTCCCGGCCTGCTCCAGCCAGCCCTGGCAGGTCGAGGGGGTGGTCAAGGCGATGCGGGAGGACGGCTACCCCGTGGACCGCCTGGTGCCGGCCGAAAACAAGACGGTGGTGACCGAGCCCTGGAAAGGGGCCGAGAACAACCGCTGGCTGCCGGTCCTCGAGCGGTACGGCCTCAAGTTCACCGCCCTGCCGGAAGTGCCGTGGCAGGTCTTCAAGTTCAAGTCGCCGCTTCTCAGGCTGAACGGGATCTTCCCCGAAGGGATCGAGATTCCGTCGATCTATCCCGGCAAGAACATCGTCCATCTCCCCACCGTCAAGACGCACGGACACTCGACGACGACCGGCGCGGTGAAGAACGCTTTCGGCGGGCTCTTGAAGACGGTGCGGCACTACGCGCACAAGCACATCCACGAAGTGCTGGTCGACCTCGTGTACATGCAAAAGGAGCTGCACCCGGGAATTTTCGCGGTAATGGACGGCACCGTGTGCGGCGACGGCGCCGGCCCGCGAACGATGTTCCCGAAGATCAAGAACTACATTCTCGCCTCGGCCGACAGCGTCGCGATCGACGCCGTGGCCGCCTCGATGATGGGTTTCGATCCGCTCTCGATTCCGTATCTGCGCATGTGCCACGAGCGCGAGCTCGGCTGCGCGGACGTGGCGAAGATCGAGCTGCGCGGCGAGGACGTACGCGGCGTGAACTTCGGTTTCGAGGTGAAGCGCAGCTTCGTCATCTACG
>DATNEZ010000501.1:0-2990 GCA_035606645.1 Binatia bacterium | reverse complement strand
TGCGCCACGGTCACCGGCTGCGGGCTGGCCGGACGCTGATCGGTCCCCACGACCAGCGTGAGCCGTTCGCCGGAGGCCATGATGAGCCGGCCGGCCTTCGAGTTGAACATGGCCTGGACGAGCCTGTCGATGCGGGCCATTACGCTCCTAGGAGTGTGTCCGAGTCATGGGATGGGTCGCGTTCGTGGCGCCGCGGGGTCGGCCGCAAGGCGCCGCGACGACCGCGATGTGAGTCATCGCGGAGGAGCGGCAACGACGCGGACGACCCCGCGCCGCCACGAACCCGTTGGGCACATGGGGATTGCGGCCCCATGCTTCGTTGCTCGTCGTCAACGATGCCACCACATCGTTTCCTCCTCGCGCCTCGCCTGGGACTCGCAAGCCCCATGTGCGCGGCCCATCCTATGACTCGGACACACTCCTAGTGCCGCGCTCCGCGCAGGGCGCGCAGCACGTCGTAGCTCTTGAAGCGTCGCTCCGTGAGATCGAGGAACATCGCCTCGGCAAATGTCTGGAGCGGCTGCAGCGCCCGCGGCGGAAGCGCCCGTCCGATCAACGCGGTCGGCGATTCCTTCAGGATCGCCGCCACGACGGCCAGCGACTCCTTCGGCAGCGCGACGCTGCCGGGAGTGGCTCCGGGAACGCAGCGCCGGCAGGCCACCCCTCCCTCCCGGCGGTGAAACAGGCCGCCCTGCGATCCCAGGTCCGACCCGCACGACGAGCAGACCGTCAGGGGCGGCAGCACGCCGTGCAGCCGCAGCGTCCAGATCTCGAAGTAGCGCGCCCCCAGGCCGAGATCGAGCCCTTCCCGGATGGCCCGGAGCACCGTGTGCAGGAGGCGGAAGTACGGCTCGTCCTCCTGCTGCTCGCGCGCGAAGGCGTCGGCCACCTCCGCCATGCAGGCCAGGACCGCCCCCCGCTCGGGATCCTCCTGCAGCGTGTAGAACGATTCGAGGAGCTCCGCCCCCTCGATGCGCGCCAGCTCGGCCCCTTCGCGCTCGAAGTACGAGAGCCGGACCCGGCTCAACGTCTCGAGGTTGCTGCCGAAGCGGCGGCGGCTCCTGCGGGCCCCCTTGGCCACGCCGCGGACCTTGCCGGACGTTCGCGTCAGGAAGGTCACGATGCGGTCCGACTCGCCGAGCGGGTGCGACCGCAGCACCATCGCCTCGGTTTCCCTCATCGGCACCAATCGACTCCCCGTCCCCGCACTACGGACCTGCCAGGCGGGGCCCGGCCACGCCGAAGAATGCCAGAAGTCCGAGCAGGTCGACCGCGGTGGTCACGAACGGGCTGGTCGCGACGGCCGGATCGATGTGGATCGACTTGAGGATCATCGGCAGGACCGCTCCCAGGACCGCCGCCATGACCATCGACATCCAGAGCGACAGTCCCACGGCCAGACCCTCCGACGGGCGCAGGCCGACCAGGAAAACCGCCGCGATCCCGAGCAGCGCGCCGTAGATCGACCCGAGGAGCAGCGCGATGCGGATCTCCTTGAAGATGACCTCGGAGACCAGACGCAGGGAGATGCGGCCGGTGGAGAGGCCGCGCGCCATGATGGTGGCGGCCTGCGTGCCGATGTTCCCCCCCATCCCCAGGACCACGGGGATGAAGCAGGCCAGGCTGGCCGCCCGGGCGATCCAGGGCGTGTAGGCGCGGATCACCAGCGCGCCGAGCAGGCCCCCGCCGAAGGCCGCGAACAGCCACGGAAGCCGCAGCCCCGCCGCCTTGAGGGTCGAGCGCGTGAGGCGCTCCTCGTCCGAAGTCCCGGCCAGCTTGTAGATGTCCTCGGTGGCCTCCTCGCGCATGACATCGACCACGTCGTCGATCGTGACGATGCCGATCAGCGCGTTGTCGGCGTCCACCACCGGCACCGCGAGGAGATCGTACTGGGAGACGATCCGCGCCACTTCCTCCTGGTCGGTCTCCGCGCGCGCGGAGATGACGTCGACCGTCATGATGTCCTTGAGGGCGGTCGTCGGGGGGACGGACAGGAGCCTGCGCAGCGACAGGACCCCTTTCAGGCCCCCCTGCGCGTCGACCACGTAGAGATAGAAGACCATCTCCGCTTCCTGCGCCTTCTGCACCGAGGCGATCGCCTCCTGCACCGAGGTGGACTCCGGCAGCGCCAGGAAGCGGGTCGTCATGATCCGCCCCGCCGTGTCTTCCTCGTATTCCAGGAGCTCCTGGATCTCCTCCGAGGTCTCCTTCTGCATCAGGGACAGGATGCGATCGCGGTCCTCCTGGGACCCGATCGACAGGATTTCCGCCACGTCGTCGGAGGGGAGCCGCTGCAGGACCGGCGCCAGCTCGTCCGGGCCCATGCCGCGAAGGACGTCCGCGCGGTGCGCGGGGTGGATCAGCCCGAGCAGCGCCGACGCCTGGGGCACGGCGCGCTCCGCCAGCAGGCGGAAGGCGGCCGATTTCTCCTCGCCGTCGAGCGACTTGAAGGCCTCCGCGAGATCGGCGGGCCGGACCTTCAGCAGCATGTTGAGGAGATGGACGGTGGCTCCCCGGCGGAGGAGCTTGCGGACCGACTCGAGAAGGACGGTGGTGTCTTTCATGGCCCCGTTCCGAGGACCGGACGTCCTCGTGAAAGCGGCCATTCTATCCCATCGACGCGGACACCCGCCCGCGGATCGCCCCGCGCGTGCGGCCCGGCCCGATACCCGGACCGGCTCCTAGGCGACCGGGAGCCCGATCAGGCGCAGCAGCGAGGTGTCGTCGCGCCAGTTCTTCTTGACCTTGACCCAGAGCGACAGGTGGACGCGGGCGTCGAGGTATTTTTCCAGGCCGTGCCTCGCCTGAGTGCCGATGGCCTTCATCATCCGGCCTCCTTCGCCGATCAGGATTCCCTTCTGCGAATCGCGATCGGTGAGGACCGTGGCGTGAATCTTCACGAGGCCCGACTCCTCCTTCTCCACGAGCTCGACCAGGACGGCCGAGGCGTGCGGCACCTCCTGCCTGGTCTGGATGAACACCTGCTCGCG
>DATNEZ010000488.1:0-6370 GCA_035606645.1 Binatia bacterium | reverse complement strand
GGGCACGACGACCTGATCGCCTTGCAATCGTACGCGCCGCGGATACGGGCGCTGCTCGGTCGAGGTGATGGAACGTTCGTTCTCGGGCCTCCGGTCTCCGTCGTGGACGGGCAAGCTCCGATGGTGGTCGGCGATTTCAATGAAGATGGCAGGCAGGATGTTGTCGCAGCGGGGGCCGTCTACCAGAACAATTCGATCCTCAACGAAATGACCATTCTGCTCGGGAACGGCGATGGGACGTTTTCGCCCCAGCCCGTGGTGCTCGTCGGACGGTTCCCCACCACCATGGTCATGGCCGACTTCAATCGGGATGGCCACTCCGATCTCGTGGTGGGCCACTACCAGGACCAGGATTTCTGGGTCCTGCTCGGGCGCGGTGACGGCAGCTTCACATACGGGCCTCGCATTCCGGCACCGGATTTCGATGGAGATCTCTTCGCGGTGGATTTCAATCGCGACGGCAAGATAGACCTGGCTCAATCGTCCATCTACCTCGGAAATGGAGATGGGACGTTCAATCGCGCCGCCATCGGACTCCCGGGCCGGATTCGCCTGGCTGCCGACCTCAACACGGACGGTCGTGCAGATCTGGTCATGGCGACGGAAGACTGCCCAACCCTCGTGGCGCTGGGCGCCGGGGACGGGCTTACTTTTGTTGGGCAGGGCTGCTTTGGTCCGGACAACAACCTGGTCGCAGCGGCCGACTTGAATTCTGATCTGAGCCCGGACCTGATCGTGGCCTCTTTCTGGTATCTGAGTGTCCTCATCAACCAGTTGCCGGCATCAGACGCTGACCACGATGGAATTCTCGATGGCTCCGATCCCTGCACGGACAGCGATGGAGACGGACTGGGCAATCCGGGCTTCCCGTTCAACACCTGTCCACCCGACAACTGTGCAATGACGCCGAACCCGACGCAGGAGGACTCGGATCACGACGGTGCGGGGGACGCCTGCGACAATTGCCTGGGGCTGGTGAATTCCGGCCAGGAGGACGCGGATCGCGATGGGGCGGGTGACCTGTGCGATGCATGCACCGACACCGACGGCGACGGGCGCGGCAATGCCGGTTTCCCGGTCAACACCTGCCCCGTTGACAACTGCCCTTCGGCAGCCAACCCCGGGCAGGAAGACCTGGACTCGGACGGGGTCGGGAACGCCTGCGATCCCTGCACCGATCCCGATCATGATGGATTCGGATCGCCAGGGTTCCCGGCGACGACGTGCGCCCTGGACATGTGCCCCGATGCGTACAATCCCCAGCAGGAAGACAGCGATTCCGACCATGTGGGCGACGCCTGCGACCCATGCGTCGATCCCGATGGCGACGGGTTGGGCACCCCCGGCTTCGCGGGCACCACCTGTCCTCTGGACAACTGTCCCTTGAGCTCGAACCCCGGTCAGGCGGATCGAGACCATGACGGCGTCGGTGACGCATGCGACCGGTGCGACGACACGGACGGCGACGGCTACGGAGATCCGGCCGACCCCTACTTCGACACATGTCAGCTGGACAACTGTCCGTTCATCGCCAACCCGCAGCAGCTGGACGTGGACTTCGACATGATCGGGGATGCCTGCGATCCGTGCCCGCACGACCGGTACAACGACCAGGAGGGCGACGGGTACTGCGCGGACGTCGACACCTGTCCGCTCCTGTTCGACCCCGGGCAGGAGGACGCGGACCGGGATGGCGTGGGCGACCTGTGCGACAACTGCCCGGGTGCGGCAAACCCCACGCAGGTCGACTCGGACCTCGACGGCACGGCGGACGCCTGCGATGTCTGCCCCAGCCTGGCCAATCCGCTCCAGACGGATGTCGACGGTGACGGCCGGGGGGACGAGTGCGACAACTGTCCGCACGCGGCCAACCACCTGCAGGAAGACACGAATCAAGACGGGTCGGGGGATGCCTGCCAGCCGACGATCGCCATTCTGGAGATCGGCCCGGACGGCACCGGACACGACCTTCGAGTCGTCGCCCGGGCAGACGACCCCCAGCACGATCCTCTGAGCGGCACGCTCGAGATCCTCCATGGTGATCTCCGCACCATCACCCTGGCCGACATGAACGCCGCCCCAGACTGTGGGTCGGGATTCCTCCCGGACGGCGCACCCGGCGAAGGGATCGGCTACATCGGCGGATCTCAGGAAGAGATGATTCTCTTCGACCTCGACCTGGGCCTCGCCTGCAACGACGGTGCGCAGGACTTCGAGATGGCGTTTGGGGCGTGCAGCAGCCCGGGGGACTTCGGCGGGTTCCTGTCGCTTTCGGGTCTCGTTGCGCCGACTTCATTCTGCCTGCGGCGCGTGGGCTCACCCGGTGCCGGCCTGGACGTGACCGTGCTGGACATGAGCCCCTCCGGAGTCACCATGCGCCTGGGCGGCATGTTCAGCGACTTCAGATTCGCTTTTGCATCGGGGCTTCCGTCGGCGGTCGACATCCCTGCCCTGCAGGACGGAGGGTCATACCGGCTGGAGCTGACCGTGACCGATGGTTCAACCATGCCGGTGACGGCCGGAGCTCCGTTCGAATATCACGGCGAGACGCGGATTGTTTTCGTCGGGTCGAATGCCCCGCCCACTGCGCGGATTGTCGCCAACCAGACGGTCGAATGCTCGGGAGCACAGGGCGGGCTCGCGGCGCTGGACGGGTCGACCTCCACCGACCCCGACTCGACGCCCGGCACCAGCGACGACATCGTGTCGTACGAATGGTTCGAGGATTACGGCGCGCCGACACAACGGGCGCTGGGGAGCGGGTCGAGCCTGAGCCTGACGCTGCCACTCGGCCCCCACGCCATCGTCCTGCGGGTCACCGACTCGCAGGGTGCCTCGAGCACAGCGGGGACCGTTGTCACCGTGAGGGACACGACACCCCCGACCCTGACGCTGACGGCCGATCACGATGTGCTGTGGCCGCCCAACCACCGGCTGGTCCCGGTCCGCCTGATGTGGCAGGTGAGCGATCTCTGCGACCCGGCGGCTTCGGCGCGTCTCGTGTCGGTCATCGCGAGCGAGCCGGACGACGCGCCCGGCGACGGGGACGGCCGCACCACGGGGGACATCGCCGGGGCGGACGGGGGGACGCCGGACGCGGAGATCCTGCTGCGCGCCGAGCGTTCGAGCGCAGGATCGGGCCGCGTCTATGAGATTGCCGGGAGCGCGCGTGATGCCTCCGGCAACCAGACATCGGTGCTCGCGACCGTACGGGTCCCGCACGATCTCGGCGATGGACCCGAGCCGGTGCGTCTCCGCGTCGAGCCGGCCGCGACGCCCGGGACGGCGCGCGTCTATTGGAACGACGTGGCAGGCGCCCTGGGGTACGACGTGATCTCGGGCGACGTCGGGAGCCTGAAGGTGGACGGCGGCCACGTCACCCTCGGCGCGGTGCGGGTGCTGGCGCGGCTGACGGCGACGAGCTCGTGGACGGAGTTCGGCGGATCGGCCGGCATGGGGATGGCCGCCGCGCCCGATCGCGGGAAGGCGTTCTTCTACCTCGTTCAGTATCGCGACGCCCGAGGGACGAGCGGCTACGGCACCGAGTCGGTGCCGCTCCCCAGCGAGCCGGCGTCGTGCGACGGGGTGTGTCCCGGCGAGGAGCCGGCACAGTCCGCGGGCGGTTCGGATCCGCGGATTCGACGCTGAGCGCGCGACTCGCCGCGCTCGAGGTGGCGCGTGGCTCGCTCAGCTTCAGGCGGCCTCAGCATGACGACATCGAAATAAAAATGTCGAAATAGCATTGCGCTCCCGGGATAGTCGTCGTATATTCCCGGCGGTCCGAAGAGGAGAGGGACTGGGGACTCAGCCGCAGAGACCCCCCGCAGACCGGGCTTCCAGCAGTTCGCAGCATCGCCGCAGATCGTCGCCGCATCGCGCACCACCACTGATTCATTCGACACGCGCCGCAGACAAGGCAGGGTCTCGCCATGGATCTGCCCGATCGGATCAGAGAGGCGATCGCGAACCGAAAACTCTTCGAGCCCTTCAGCGCCCGTGACCTGACCGAGGTGCTGGCCGACCCCGAGTGGCCGCAGCCCCGCGTGCACAGCTTCCTGGTGCGGCACTGCGTGGGGAACCTGGCCGCCAGCGTGATTCTCGTCGAGCGCGTTCTCTACGGGCGTTACCGGTTGATATACGACGGTCCGCGAGAGTACGTCCCGCCACCCACGAAGTTCCGCAGACGCATCACGCGAAGCGATCGAAGGGAGGGCCCGATCCTGCCGGGCGATACCAAACCCTGACCCGCCTTCCGCCCACGGACGGCGCATAGCGCCTCGTCCTTTCGGGCCTCCCTTGTGACTCCGGCGCCGGCGCGCGACTGCCGGCGCCGGAATTCGTTTATGATAGGCGCCCCGGCGCGGGCCGACGGGACGATGGAAGGTCGCATGAAGAGCCTGGTCCTCATCAAGCAGGTGCCGAACACCGACTCCCCGTTCCGGATCAACGGCGCCGGGACGTGGGTGGACGAGGGGAACCTCACCTACGGGCTGAACGACTACGACCGGTACGCGCTCGAGGCGCTCCTGCGCTTCAAAGACGAGGGCAAGGTCACCGAAGTCGTGGCCCTGACCGCCGGGCCCGAGCGCGCCTCGGCGGCGCTGCGCACCTGTCTCGCGACGGGGGCCGACCGCGGCATCCACATCCGGGACGACGGGCTGAACGGCGCCGACCCGCTGTCGATCGCCCGGGCCATCGTGGCGGCCATCAAGGACGAGGGGTTCTCGCTGATCCTGGCGGGGCTGCAGGCGGACGACGACAACTACATGATGATCGGCCCGTTCGTGGCGCGGCTTCTCGACCGTCCCTGCGCCACGGCGGCGATGCGGCTCGAGCTGGTCGACGGGGGGACGGCGCGCGCCGAGCGGGAGCTCGAGAACAACCGCGTGCAGGTCGTCGACCTGACGCTGCCGGCGGTCATCACCGTGCAGACCGGGATCAACGAGCCGCGCTACGCCAGCCTGAAGGGGATCATGGCCGCCAAGAAGAAGGAGATCAGGACGGTCGGTCTGGCCGATCTCAAGATGGACGCGGGCGCGATCGCCGCGTCGGCGGCCCGCTTCAAGACGGTCCGCCTGGCGCCGCCGCCGAAGGGGAAGGGGGCCGAGATCCTCACGGGCCCGGCGGACAAGGTCGCGGCTGAGCTGGTGAAGCGCATCCGCGAGAAGACGGGGGTCATCTGACATGGCCTGCCGGATCCTGATCCTGGCGGAGCACGAGGGGGGGGCGGTCCGCGAGACGACGTTCGAGCTCCTCGCGTTGGCGCACCGCCTGGCGGGCGAGGGGGGCGGCGGCCCGGCCGACGTCAAGGCGCTCCTGATCGGGCACGGCATCGGCGACCTGGCGAAGGGGATCGCGGCCCGCGGCGCGGCCGAGGTGATCTGCGCCGAGGGGGAGGCGGTCAAGGATTACACCGGCGACGGCTACGGCCGGATTCTCGAGGCGGTGATCAAGTCGGAGTCGCCGGACATCGTCCTGGCTTCCCACACCCCGAACGGCTGGGACTGCGCGCCGCTCGCCGCGGCCGGGATCGGCGTGCCGATCGCCACGGAGTGCTCGCAGATCGCGTTCGAGGGGGGGCGGCCGCTGTTCACGCGCAAGGCGTTCAACGGCAAGTTCATCCAGGTGCTGGACCTCGGGGACGCGAAGCCGAAGATGGCCACGGTGCAGAAGGGGGCCGTCGCCGCGTTCACCGGGGCGACGCAGGGGACGGTGCGCAGCATCCCCGCCGGGGTGGACGCCGCGGGGCTGCGGGCCCGCTTCGCCGGCATCAAGAAGAGCGAGGCCGGCGGCGTCGACCTGACGCAGGCGCAGGTCATCGTGTCCGGCGGCCGCGGCGTCGGCGCCCCCGAGAAGTTCGGCATCATCAAGGATCTCGCGGCGGCGCTGGGGGGCCAGGTCGGCGCCTCGCGCCCGGTCACCGACATGGGGTGGCTGCCGCACGAGCACCAGGTCGGCAGCTCCGGCGTCACCGTGAACCCGAAGCTCTACATCGCCTGCGGCATCTCGGGCGCCATTCAGCACATCGTCGGGATGAAGGGGTCCGGCTACATCATCGCCATCAACAAGGACGCCGACGCGCCGATCTTCGGAGTCGCCAGCGTCGGCGTCGTCGGCGACCTCTTCGAGATCGTCCCTGCCCTCACCAAGGCCGTCAAGGACGCGAAGGGGCAGTCGTAGCCCGGAGCGCTCACCGGTAAGCATCGGGTCGCACCTCGTGGGCCCGCGTCTCGTGGGGGCCCCTCTCGTGGGATCGCACCTCGCGGGATAGCGATCTGTCCGCCGAGCCGCTGGTGGGCGCGACGACTCGCCGGTCGTTGCGGTACCAGACCCCGAGGTCCTTCTTCCCGAGTCTCCATAGGATTCCGAG
>DATNEZ010000473.1:0-3292 GCA_035606645.1 Binatia bacterium | reverse complement strand
CGAGCACATGGTGGACGTCCGCGGGAAGGGGCTCCTGATCGGCGTCGAGTTCGACACGACCGAGATCGGCTACGCCGTCGCCTCCGGTCTCTTCCGCCGGGGGGTGCTGGTGGCCGGGACGCTCCTGAACGCCAAGACGCTGAGGTTCGAGCCGGCCCTGTCGATCCCGAAGAAGCTGATCGACGAGGTCCTGGGGCACCTGGACGAGACGCTGCGGGGCCTCGTGTGAAGCTGCCGATCGGCCATGCCCTGACGCGCGATGAGCAGGAGACCATCGCGGCGGAGGGGATCGACAGCTGGAACGCCTACCTGCGCCGCTTCCCGAAGACCAAGGACCGGGACCGCGACCGTTCCCTGGTCGAATGGAGCGGCGAGGGCTCGATCATCCGCAACATCTACGGCGACGAGTACGTGGACTGCCTGGGCGGCTACGGCATCTTCTCGCTCGGGCACCGGCATCCGGAGGTCGTGGCTGCGGTCAAGGACCAGCTCGACCGGATGCCGCTCCACAGCCAGTACCTGGTGAACCCGATCACCGCCGAGGCGGGCCGGCGCCTGGCCGAGGTCCTGCCCGGGAACCTGAAGCGGACCTTCTTCTGCAACAGCGGCACCGAGGCGGTCGAAGGGGCGCTGAAGCTGGCCCGGCTCTATACGAAGAAGAGCGGCTTCATCTCCACCGAGAACTCCTTCCACGGAAAATCGCTCGGCAGCCTGTCGGTCACCGGGCGGCCGGTGTTCCGAGAGCCGTTCCGGCCGCTGCTGCAGGACGTCGCGTTCGTTCCCTATGGTTCGTCCGCCGCCATCGACAAGGCGATCTCGAAGGAGACCGCGGCCGTCATCCTCGAGCCGGTCCAGGGGGAGGGCGGGGTGATCGTCCCGCCCGACGGCTTCTGGCCCGAGGTCCGGGAGATCTGCTCGAAGCGCGGGGTCCTCCTGATCGCCGACGAGGTGCAGACCGGCCTCGGCCGCACCGGCGCCCTGTTCGGGGTGAACCACTGGAACGTGGTGCCGGACATCCTCTGCCTGGCGAAGGCGCTGTCGGGCGGGGTGATCCCCTGCGGGTCGTTCTCGACCACGGACGAGATCTACGCCTCCTTCCACGGCAACCCGATGTGGCACTCGTCGACCTTCGGCAACAACCCCCTGGCCGCCACGGCCGCCTCCATGGCGATCGAGATCACGGTGCGCGACCGGCTGAGCGAGCGCTCCGCCAGGCTCGGGGCCGCGCTCCTGGCCCGCCTGAAGGGCCTGCAGGCGAAGCACCCGCGGGCCATCACCGAGGTGCGCGGCAAGGGGCTTCTGCTGGGCATCGAGATGCGCAACGAATCGACCGGGGCCGCCCTGGCGGAGAGGCTCTACGCCAGGCGGATCCTGGTCGCCTACGCCCTCAACAAGCCGGAAGTGATCCGGATCGAGCCCCCCCTCAACATCCCGGAAGAGCTGCTCGACCGCCTGGTGTCGGCGCTCGACGAGTCGCTCGCCGGGCTCGAAGCCTAGGAGCCTGTCCGAGTATTGGTCCGGACCCCGGGCGGATCCCGGACCGGCGCGCCCCATCCAGCACGGGGTCGCGGGGGTATAATGCGCCCGCCCAGGAGAACGCCATGCAGCGGATGTGGATCGACGGGCGGTGGACTGCGAGCGTCTCGAAGAAGACGTTCCCGATCGACAACCCGGCCACCGAGGAGATCATCGACGAGGTGCCGCGCGCCGGGGCCCGGGACGCGGACCTGGCGGTCGAGTCGGCCGCCGAGGCGTTCCGCGAATGGCGATCCATGCCGGGGCTCGAGCGGGCGGCGCTGATGCACGAGTTCGCGACGCGCCTCAGGGCCAAGGCGAAGGCGGTCGCGAGGCAGCTCACCCGCGAAGGGGGGAAGCCGCTCATCGAGAACCTGGACGAGATCGAGTGGTGCGCCGCCTGCTTCGACTACTACGGCGAGCTGGCGCGCGACCAGGGGGGAAAGGTCCTCTCGCCGGTGGCCCGGCACCAGGTGAACTTCGTCCGCAAGGAGCCGTACGGCGTGGTGGTCGCCATCGTGCCGTGGAACTACCCGCTCCTCCTTCTGACCTGGAAGCTGGCGCCGGCCCTGGCAGCCGGCAACACCGTGGTCATCAAGCCGTCGAACGAGACCCCGCTCTCGACCCTGATGCTCGCCGAGGACCTGGCGATCTTCGGGAAGGGGGTCGTGAACATCCTGACCGGGTTCGGGTCCGAGGTGGGGGACCCGCTGGTCGTCCACCCCGACGTGGCCCTCATCGCCTTCACCGGGAGCATCGCCACCGGCAAGGCGATCGCCCAGGCGGCGGCCCCCCATCTCAAGAAGCTGAACCTGGAGCTGGGGGGGAACGACCCGTTCATCGTCTGCGACGACGTCGACCTGGACATCGCCGCGCGCGGGGCGGTGTGGGCGGCGTTCCTCAACATGGGGCAGGTCTGCACGTCGGGGGAGCGGTTCTACATCTTCGAGAGCGTCTTCGAGGAGTTCACGAAGAAGTTCGTGGCCCAGACGAAGAAGCTCCGCATCGGCAACCCGCTCGGCCCGGACATCGACTGCGGGCCGCTCATCCGCGAGGCGCACCGCAAGCAGATCGAGGGGAAGATCGAGGAGGCGGTGTCGCAGGGGGGGAAGGTCCTGTGCGGCGGGCGGCGGCCGCCTCATCTCAAGAAGGGATATTTCTTCGAGCCGACCGTCCTCACCGGGGTGAACCAGAAGATGGCGATCCTCCGCTCCGAGACGTTCGGGCCGATCGCCCCCCTGGTCCCGGTCAAGGGGATCGAGGAGGCGGTGAAGCTGGCCGACGACTCGCAGTACGGGCTGGGGGCCAACATCTACACCAACAACCTGGAATACGCCATGTACGCGATGGAGAACATCCACGCGGGAACCTTCTGGATCAACGATCCGTTGACTGACAACGACGCCGGTCCGTTCGGAGGGATGCGTCTGTCCGGGATGGGCCGCGAGCTGGGGATCGAGGGGCTGGACGCCTTCCGCGAGCCGAAGCACGTCCACATGGACTACCGCATCGAGGCGAAGCCCTACTGGTACCCGTATCGGTGGGATCACTTGAAGAAAGACGCCTGAGAAAGCCGCATGAGGATGGCCGCATGAAGAAGAGCGTCGTCATCAAGACCCCGATCCCCGGGCCGCGCTCGCAGGAGCTGATGCTCGAGCGCCAGGCCGCCGTCCCCCGTGGCCCCTACAACATCACGCCGCTGTTCATCGCCAGGGGGGAGGGGGCGATGCTCGAGGACGTCGACGGCAACCGCTTCATCGATTTCGCCGCCGGCATC
>DATNEZ010000458.1:0-5117 GCA_035606645.1 Binatia bacterium | reverse complement strand
GACGCAGCAGCAGCCGGTCGGCCTCATGGAGTGCGCTCACGCCGCACTCCCGGCCGTGGTGGCCGGCGCGGCCCCGGCGCGGCCCCGATGAGGAAGGCGCCCGGCCCGGACATCCGGCAGCCGGTCACCGCCCGCCACGGCCGCCCGCACCGTGACCGTGAGGCAGGTCGCGAGGAGCAGGGCGCCGAGCACGACGTGCGCGGTCGCGGGCAGGACGGCGAGCCGGGTGAGGACGGTGGCCGCCCCCAGACCGATCTGGATCAGGACCATCAGGACCAGCAGCCTCGCCGGGACGGCGAATCCGCTCACGCCCCCATGTCTGCGCAGGATCCATCCTGCGAGGCCGAGGACGGCGACGGCCACGAAGAGCGCTCCGACGCGGTGGGCGAAGTGGATCGCGATCTCGAACGATTCAAGGGGCGGCACGAGCCGGCCGAACGCCAGGGGCACGTCCGGAATCGCCAGCCCCGCCCCCGTATGCCGCATGACGGCGCCCAGGATGAGCTGCAGGTAGACCAGCCCGGTGGCGAAGGCCCCCAGCTTCCAAAGAGCCGGCGAGACCTCCCTGCTCTCCGGCCCGGGAGGCCGGGTCAGGAACGACTCCGACGTCGCCAGGGCGAGAAGGACGACGATGCAGAAAAACCCCTGGGCCAGGCAGGCGTGCAGCACCGACACGGACGGCGGCAGCCGCAGGAGGACGGTCAATCCTCCGAGAAGTCCCTGGGCGATCACCGTTCCGACCGCGGCGTAGGCCAGCCTTCGGACCCACGGGCGTCCCTCACGCGCCCGGAACCACAGGGCCAGCACGACGGTGAGGAAGCCGACCGAGGCGGCAACCAGACGGTGTCCGTGCTCGAACAGGACGCCTCCCGTCATGCGGGGGAAGATCCGGCCGAACGACAGGGGCCAGTCGGGAACGGCGAGACCCGATCCTGTGCTGGTCACCAGCCCGCCTGCCAGAAGGAGCACCACGGTGGCGATGGCGACGAGCAGCGCGTACCGGTGCCGCCATGGCTCGAATGGGGGCCCGATCTCTGAGCGCGGCTGCATGCGCCGTCCGGTGCTAGGAGCCTGCCGGCGTCATGACGGTCCTGCCCGGCGTGGGGGCTCCGACCGAGGGGCGATCCTGCGGCAGGTAGTCTTCTGTCATCCCCGGAGGGCTGTACTCGAACGGGCCGCGGTAGACCGTCGGCACCTTCTCTCCCCAGTTGAGGTGCGGGGGAGGCGAGGCGGCCGACCACTCCAGCGAATTCGCGTGCCAGGGGTTCCGCTCGGCCTTCTTCCCCCAGAACAGGCTGAAGATGAAGTTCGACGCAAACAGGATCTGGACGCCGCCAAGGATGAAGGCGTTGATGCTGATGAACTCGTTCATCGGCTGCAGCGGCTTGAGGAACTCGTACAGGGTGGGATCGTAGATCCGCCGCATGTGCCCGCCCATGCCCAGGATGTGCATCGGGAAGAAGGTCAGGTTGAAGAAGATGAACGTCAGGACGGCGTGAAAGAGATTGACCGTGTTGTTCATCATTTTGCCGAACATCTTCGGGTACCAGAAGTTGATCGCCGCGAAGACCCCGAACAGGCTGCCGCCGAACAGGACGTAGTGCAGGTGCGCTACGATGAAGTAGGTGTCGTGGATGAACATGTCCACCGGCGTCGAGGCCATGAAGATGCCGCTGAGGCCGCCGATGATGAACGTCGAGACGAACGCCAGGGCGTGGAGCATCGCCGGAGCGAACCGGATGGCCCCGCCCCACAGAGTTCCGAGCCAGTTGAAGGTCTTGATCGCCGACGGCACGGCGATGACCATCGTCGAGATCATGAAGGCGGTCCCCAGGGACGGGTTCATGCCGCTCTGGAACATGTGGTGACCCCAGACGATGAAACCGAGCCCGGCAATCCCCATGATCGAGAAGACCATCGCCTTGTAGCCGAAGATCGGCTTGCGCGAGAAGGTCGACAGGATATCGGACACGAAGCCCATGGCCGGCAGGATCATGATGTAGACCGCCGGGTGCGAGTAGAACCAGAACAGGTGCTGCCACAGGAGCACCTGCCCGCCGCCCGCCGGATTGAAGAAGTGGGTCCCGAGGGTCCGATCGAAGAGCAGCATGCCGAGCGCGGACGCCAGGACCGGGGTCGCCATCAGCTGCAGGATCGCCGTGATGAACAGCGCCCAGACCGACAGCGGCATCCGGAAGAAGTACATCCCGGGAGCCCGCATGTTGACGATGGTCGTGATGTAGTTCACGGCCCCCATGATCGAGGCCGTCCCGATGATCAGGACGCCGACGATCCACAGGGTCTGCCCGAGCGCCACCCCGGTGTACTGCGGATCGGCGCTCAAGGGGGGGTAGGCCGTCCAGCCGGTGGAGGCGGTCCCTCCCTCGACGAAGAACGAGGACGCCACCACGCTCCCGCCGACGAGCCCCACCCAGAAGGAGAGCATGTTGAGCTTGGGAAACGCCATGTCCCGGGCGCCGATCATCAGGGGGACCAGGTAGTTTCCGAACGCGCCGGTGAGGATCGGGATGATCACCATGAAAATCATGATCGAAGCGTGCATGGTGAAGATCGCGTTGTACTGCGCCGGGTCGGCGGGGTTCATCGTCGCCGGCAGGACGTTCACCAGCGGGATCTCCTTGTCCGGAAACCCGAGCTGCCAGCGCACGATCATGGCCAGGAAGCCTCCGAGGGTCATGAAGGCCAGGCTCATGAACAGGAACTGGATCCCGATGATCTTGTGGTCCTGCGAGAAGATGTACTTCCCGACGAAGGACGGCTCGTGGTGATGGTCGTGCGGCGCGGACATTGGATCAGGTCCTCCGTTGGACGGCCTCAGGCAGCCGGCGCCTCCGCCGGCACGTCCGCCGGCACAACGCCTGCCTCCTGCTCCTCGAGCCACTTCTTGTAGTCCCCGGGCTCCATGACCGTGAGCAGGCCCCGCATGGTGCCATGGCCGAACCCGCAGAGCTCGGCACAGGCGATCTCGTACTCACCGGCCTTGGTCGGCTGCACCCAGATGTCGATCGTCAGCCCCGGCACCGCATCCTGCTTCAGGCGGAACGCCGGCACGAAAAAGCTGTGGAGGACGTCCTTGGAGCGCAGCCGGATCTTCACCGGCGCGTTCACCGGCACGTGCATCTCGTTGTGCACGACGACGTCGTCCGCCGTCTCGAACTGCCCGTCGGCCCCCTTGTAGCGCACCTCCCAGTCGAACTGGGAGGCCAGCACGACGATCTCCAGGTCGGTCGGCGGGATATGCCCCTTGATCTCGCTCCACACCGAGCGGCTCGCCAGGCCGAGGAACACCAGCATCACCGCCGGCACGACGGTCCAGATCACCTCGAGGCGGGAGTTGCCGTGCGTGTAGCGGGCCCGCACGCCCTCGCGGTGCCGGTAGCGCCATGCGAAGTAGAAGAGCGCCGCCTCGGTCACCACGAACGCCACCCCCGTGACCGCGAGGATGACGTAGAACATCTGGTCGATCCGCCCGCTGTAGGTCGATACCCCTTCGGGGAGCAAGTGCATGGAGTCGGCCTCTCCTGGCGCCTGGACAAATCGGTTCGCGACCGCCGGTTTATACGCGACCGGTGCCGGCCAAGTCAAGGGTTTCGCCGGCAAGCCGGCTCATGCCCGCACCGCGTGGCGCCGATGCATTTGTTATGATGGCGCTCCCCATGGCCATTTCCGACCTGCCGGCCCTCAACGCCCTGCTGAACGGAACCTGCGCCGTTCTTCTGGTCGCCGGCTACATCTGCATCCGGGGCCGGCGCATCACCGCCCACCGCGCCTGCATGCTCCTGGCCCTGCTGACCTCGGCGCTCTTCCTCGCCTCCTACCTGACGTATCACGCCCACGTCGGGTCGGTCCCCTACCAGGGCACCGGGTGGGTCCGATCGGTCTACCTGACCATCCTGGCTACGCACACGATCCTCGCGATGACCGTCGTGCCGCTCGCGCTCGTGACCGCGGGACGCGCGGTCCGCGGGCAGTTCGGGCCGCACGCGCGCATCGCCCGCCTCACCCTGCCCATCTGGCTCTACGTGTCGGTGACCGGGGTGGTGATCTACCTGATGCTGTACGGCGCGCGCTAGGAGCTCTTCACGCACGACGACCCTTGCCCGGCCCCCCGGGACCTGTGCTAGAGTTCCGCGCCGCGCGGGAGATGCCGCGACGGAGGGACAGCAGGATGGCGCACGCCGCGACCCTGAGCGAAGTCGAGCGATTCGAGAACCAGCTCACCCCGGGATGGGGCAAGCTGATGATGTGGATCTTCCTCTGCTCGGACGCCATGTCGTTCGCCGGGCTTCTGGCCGCCTACGGCGCCGTGCGCCTCGGCAGCAGCGACTGGCCGAATCCCGCGCAGATTCTCGACGTGCCGCTCACGGCGATCAACACCTTCATCCTCATCTGCAGCAGCGTCACCATGGTGAAGGCGCTCTCGGCGATCAAGCACGGCAACAAGAGCGGCATGCTGCTGTGGCTCGCGGGGACGATTCTCGGCGGCGCGACATTCCTCGGCGTCCAGGCCTACGAGTGGACGCACCTCATCCACGAGGGCCTGACGATCCAGGGGAACCCGTTCGGCGTCTCGAGCCTGTTCGGCGCCACGTTCTACATCCTCACCGGGTTCCACGGCTGCCACGTCCTGTCGGGCGTCATCTACCTGCTCTGCATCTTCATCAAGGGGGCGCGCGGCGGGTACACGGCGGAGCACAACAGCCCCGTCGAGATCGCCGGCCTCTACTGGCATTTCGTGGACCTGATCTGGATCCTGGTGTTCACCTTCGTGTACCTTATCGTCTGAGCGTCACGCCGGAGGAGGATGCCCGTGTCGAGCCCAACGGACGATCACGCCGAACCGAACTACTGGATGGTCTGGCTCGCCCTGGCCGTCCTGACCGTGATCGAGCTGGTCATCGCCAGGGTCCCGAACGCCAAGGCCTTCGTGATCGTCTCGCTGTGCGCCCTGGCGCTCGCCAAGGCGGCGCTCGTGGCGCTCTATTTCATGCACCTGAAGTTCGAGAAGTCCGCGCTCATCCTGATCGTCCTCAGCCCGCTGCTCCTCTCGGCCATCATGTACATCGGGCTGGTGCCCGACGCCACCACGCACATCC
>DATNEZ010000069.1:0-14007 GCA_035606645.1 Binatia bacterium | reverse complement strand
GCGCGCACGCCGCGCGCCTCGAGCTCGTCCCCCAGGAGCCCCCAGCCCTTGAGCCCGACGACCGTGACGTCGAACCCGTCGCGCTGCAGGCGGGGGGCCGTGGTCAGGATGAGCTGCTCCGCCCCCCCGACGCCGAACCCGACCGTCAGGATCAGAAGGCGGGTCCGGCCACCGGACGTGGCGGGGGCCTGCCGGGCGGCGGACCTCTCGTCCGGCCCGTGCGGCGGCAGGGACTGCAGGCTCCGGGCGGAGCTCATCGGGCCCCCTCCAGGATCCGCGTGTAGAGCGCGTCGACCTCGGCCGCCTCCGAGGAGATCGAGTGACGCTCCCGGGCCCGGACCGCCGCGGTATCGGACAGCCGGCGGGCCCGCTGGGGATCGCGCAGGAGCGCCACCACGGCGGCGGCCAGGCCCTCGGGATCGCCTGCGGAAACCAGGACGCCCGACTCGCCGTCGTCCACGATCTCCGGGATTCCCCCGACCCGGCTGGCGACGACCGGGAGCCCTGCCGCCATCGCCTCGAGCAGGCTCAGCCCGAACCCTTCGTAGAGCGACGGCTGCACGAACAGATCCAGGGAGGCGAGGATCCGGTGGACGTCCCGCCGGTGCCCGAGAAACTCGATGCGATCGTCCAGTCCGAGGCGCCGCGCCTCCGCTTCGAGTCCGCCACGCTCGGGGCCGTCTCCCGCCAGGACCAGGCCGGCCCGTGGAAACGCCGCGAGGATCGCCGGGAGCGCCCGCACCAGGTGCACGTGCCCCTTCTCGGGGGACAGCCGCCCGACCGCCCCCAGGAGGGGGTCGAAGGGACGCAGCCGAAGGGCCCGGCGCTCCTCGGACCGCGGCAGGGGATCGGCAGGGACCCCGACACCGTGACCGATGACCGTCATCTTGCGCCTCGGAAGGTGCTCGGTCGTCTCCAGGAAGGAGGCCAGCCCTTCCGACACGACGATCACGGCATCGTCCATCGCGTACGCCAGCCGCTCGAGGACCAGGAACGGCAGGCGCTTCCAGGTCCGCCGGCTGCGGAACTCGTCCGGGGCGTGCTTGGTCGAGACGACCGCCCGGGCGCCGCCGAGCCGCGCCGCGAGAGCCCCGTGGAAGTCGGCCACGTCCATGTGGGTGTGCACCAGCCGGATCTTCTCGCGGGCCACGTAGCTCCTCAGCCGGAGGCCGCAGAGCGGATCGAAGGAGGCGCACGGTCCCATCGACACGACCGGCACGTCGATCGCCTCGAAGTCCGGGGCCAGGGCCGGCGTCCCCCTCAGGAACGCCACCCTCAGGTCGTAGCGTCCCCGGTCGAGCGCGGCCAGGAGCCGCAGGACGGAGATCTCCGATCCCCCCGGAAGCAGCGTCGACAGAACGTGCAGGACCCGCACTCGTCCGCCCGCCGGGGCCGGAGCGAGGTCGGCACGCTCCCGTCTCGCCGCCATCGTCATCCGAGGCCCCCCGCCGCGGTCCGGATCGGCCGGCCCGAGGCGGCGCCGATCTCCGCCTGCAGCGCGGCGAAGCGCCGATCCCAGGTGTTGCGCCGCGCGTAGTCCCGAAGCGCGGGCGTCCGCGCGTCCCGCTCGTCGCGGGACCTCTCGAGCGCCGCGGCGAACTCCTCCGGGGTCCCCCCCAGGTCGATCGGCGCCCCCATGGCGGCCGTCTCGCGCATCGGGGTCGCCACGACCGGCAGGCCCGCGGCGCAGTACTCGTATATTTTCAGCGGATGGATGGCGTGCGTCAGGGGGCCGAGGGCGAAGGGGACGATTCCGGCGTCGGAGGCGCGCATGTAGGCCGGCAGATCGCGGTAGGGGCGCGGCCCCAGGACCCGGACGTTCGGCAGGCGCCCCAGGGACCCGAGATCGATCCGGGCCGGGCCGATCAGCAGGAACGTCCAGGCCGGCAGGAGCCGGGCCGTCCGGGCCAGGAGCGCGGTGTCGAACCAGCTGTCCAGGGCGCCGACGTAGAGAGCGCGCGGCCTCGGCAGCCCGCGAAGGTCGGGCGGCTCCGGCGCGGTGGACGACTCGAACGGAGCCGGATCGCAGGCGTTCGGCAGGTACATCACGCGGCGCGCCCCGAGCGCCCGGGCGCGCGCCTCGAGCGACCGGGCCGTCGCGAGGACGAGCGAGGCCCTCCGGCAGACCTCGGCCTCCAGCCCCGCGAAGCTCCGAGGCGTGTCCGGGAAGGCGGCCGTGTCGTCGCTCATGCGATAGATCGACAGGTCGTGCGGCACGTCCTCGAGCAGCGCCAGGAAGGGGCTCCCGGTCGACATCCACAGCAGGTCGAAGCGGCCGAACCCCGCCCGCTCCAGGACCTTCCGGAAGCGCGGCAGCGTGGCGCGCAGCGTCATGCGCTGCATGAAGGGGCGATCGAACAGCGGGTACGGGCGGTACGGCAGGAAGGTCATCGGGGCGTAGGCGAACATCCGGCCGTCGTGGAGCGGCGCGCCTCCGCGCCGCCACAGGCCGAAGCGCGCCCGGGTCTCGGCGTTCGTCTTCACGAGATTCACCGGCGACAGCGGGCCGGCGCACCACGCGACGCGGCTCCCCGCCGAAAGGAAGCGCTCGGCGTAATGGTGACCGCCGACCCGGATCGCCCCGCCCGGGGCGAACGACTCCCACATCAGGACGTTCATCTCTCCCCCCGCACCGCGCGCGCCACGGCGAACGTCGCGCGCATCGCCGCCTCGATCTCGTGAAGCGCGATGACCCCGTGCGGCTCCCCGCGCAGCGCGCGGCCGATCTCCTCCCACTGCCCTTCGAATCCCTTGTCCTGCCGGCCCAGGTCGAGCGAGCCCCCCGCGCCGCCGTGCACGGTGAGCCGGACGAAATCGTCCAGGACGATCGCCGCCCCTCCCTTGAAGATCTCCAGCCTTTCCTTCGGCAGGCCGGGGTCCCCCAGCCCGCCGTAGACCAGCACGGCCCTCGACCCGCCCCGGAGATCCAGCGTGGCGGCGAAGGCATCGCCGTTCACGACACCGACCCCGTCCGAAGGCACCGCGGTGGCCCTGGCCGCCAGGAGGTCGGCCCCGGCCAGGTAGAGAATCAGGTCGATGAAGTGGCAGCACTCCCCCAGGATGCGTCCGCCCCCCCGGACCGGATCCTGCTGCCAGTGCGAGGCCGGCAGGCGCCCCGCGTTCACGCGGTACACCAGGAGCGCGGGGCCCGTGAGGCGCCCCAGGACCTCGTGCGCCCGGCGCGCCAGCGGACTGTAGCGGCGGTTGAACCCCACCGCGAGAAGGCGCCGCGCGCGGCGCGCCTCGTCGAGAAGCGGCGTCACCTCGGCCTCGTCCAGGCAGAGCGGCTTCTCCACCAGGACGTGCCGGCCGGCGCGCAGCGCCTGCAGCGCCTGGGGCGCATGCAGATCGTGGCGCGTGCCGATCAGGACCAGGTCGATCGACGGGTCGCGCAGCAGGTCCTGCGCGTCGGTGGTCGCCGTCTCGATGTGGAAGCGGCGCGCGGTCTCGCGCGCGTTGAGCGGTGTCGTGGTGGCCAGGCCGCGCAGCTGGAACGCCCGGTGGCGCCGCAGGAGGGGCAGGTGGACCGCCTTGACGAACTCGCCGGCCCCGACGACGCCGACGCCGATCGGACCCGCGGCGGACAGGCGCTCGAGCGCGTGGGGCGCGTCCCCCCCCGGCCTCCCGCGGGGCGAGGTGTCCCGGCCGGTCTCCGACGACGCCTGACCCGATCCCGTCGCGGTCGCTCCGTCCGCCCCGCCGGTCTCCGGAGCGGCGGGATAGCGCAGCAGGACGCCGACCGGCCTCTCCCCGGTGGTCTCCCGATCGATCGCCTCGTACGCGGCCGCCGCCTCGTCGAGCGGGAAGACCCGATCGATCAGGGGCCGGACGCGCACGCGTCCGTCGCGCAGAAGCTCGAGAAAGGCCGCCATGTTGCGGTTGAGCGTCCAGCGCACGTACGGCGCCGGGTAGTCGATCCCCTGCTCCTCGTACGTCGGGTCGTAGCGCCCCGGCCCGTACGACGTGCTGATCACGACGTCCAGCTCCTTCTCGTACATGAGGGACCGATCGAGATCGAGCCCCACGTCCCCGACGATCACCACGCGCCCCTTCTTGCGGCACAGCCGCATCGCCAGGTTGGCCACCTCCGGTCCCCGCGCCGCCGCGCAGATCAGGACCGTGTCCGCCAGAAGGCCCCCGGTCGCCCGCGGGACCTCCTCGCGCGGGTCGCGCGCGCCGAAGTCGTGCGCCTCGAGGCCCAGGGCCCGGCCGAGGGCGGCCCGGCCGGGATCGGGATCGAAGCCGAGCACGCGCGCGCCGGCGGCGCGCAGGATCTGCCCCGCCAGGGAGCCGATCAGTCCCAGCCCGAGGACGACCGCGCACTCGCCGATCTGGATCCCCGAGCGCCGCACCCCCTGCAGGGCGATCGACCCGAGCGTCGCGAAGGCCGCCTCGTCGAGAGGCACGCCGTCCGGGACCGGCACCACCAGCATGCGCGGCACGGCGATCCACTCGGCGTGGGAGGCTATCCCCGCGCCGGCGCAGGCCACGGCGGTCCCGGGGGGCAGGTCGAGAACGCCCGGACCCGCCGCCTGCACCCGGCCGCTGGCGGCGTACCCCGGCGCCACGGGCTGCGGTTCCCTGGATTTCCGGATCCGGTCCACGATCGCGGCGGGCCCCTCGGTCGTCAGGACGTCGAGCGCCCTGCGGAGCGTCGACGGGTCTCCCATGCGGTCGAGGATCGAGGCCGCCCCGCCGGCGTGCAGCGCCGCCCGCTCGGTCCCCGCGCTGAGCACGGAGAACGCGGTCCGCACCAGGAGGCGCCCCGGCCCGGCCTGCGGCGCGGGGACGTCCTCGAGGACCGCCCGCCCCTCCTTGAGCAGCACCTGCCTCATGGCAGCGCCTCTTCGGCCCGATCGATCCGTCCGGACGCCGGTCCCGGCTCGATGGCGAACCGCCCCATGACCGGCAGGTCGCCGGTCCATTCGTAGCGCACCAGACGCGCGCGCTCGACCCGGCCGTACCCCGGCGAGAACAGGTCGTCCTCGAGGAATCCGCGGGCGCCGTCCGGCAGGGCCAGGGGCAGAAGGCCGAACTCGATCCCGCCGCTCCGGAAGCGGGACAGGTACTCCGGGCCCCGATCGGAGAGGACGCAGCGCGGTCCCAGGTGGAAGAACCATTCGATCCGGTGCCGGCCCCGCCCCTCCAGGCGATCCTCGATCACGAACCGGCGGGTCTTCTTGTTCAGGAGCACGATGCGACGGTGCACCACCGGGTCCGGCAGCCGGGCGTAGCCGTGATGCAGCGCCTCGGCGAGATCGAACCCGGCGCGCGACTCGAAGCGCACGACCTCGGGGCGATCGACGCCCGGCAGCTCGAACGGCCGGGGAGGGATCGGGTTGATCTCCTGGCCGTCGACCCGCACGGTATTGTGGGAGGCGGTCGAGCGGAAGCGGTCGCGGAGCGGCAGGTCCGGCGTGTAGGCCCCGGTCCCCGGATCGACGAGCAGGTCCTCGCCGAGCGCCTGGACCTCGATCCCCAGCGTGTCGTTGTGGGCGTGCGTCCCGAGGCCACCGAGACCCACCGGACCCGCGTCGAAGAAGACGTAGAGATCGTCGTGCCGGAGCAGCACGGCGCCGCCGTCCCGGAAATGCCTCCCGGTCACGCTGACCCGGGGCGCCGCCGGCTCCAGCCGCCGCGCGCAGTCTTCCCCGAAGAGCCAGAACGCCTCCTCCCAGCGCCCGCCGGCCAGGGCGAAGAGGGCGCCGTCGTCGAAGGCGCATCCGCCGAGGGCCAGGAGGTGCCGGTGGTCGCGCCGATCGGCGTCGTAGTCGCCGAGGATCTGCAGGCGTCCGTCGTCGTTGTCCCCTACCTGCGGCGCCAGGCCGTCCGGCTTCGTGTAGTGCGCCACGTAGTCGAGCATGCCGCGCACGCGGTCCCGCAGGGCGGGCAGCCGGAAGCCCGACCGCTCCATCACGAGCAGGGAGGTGAGGGTCATCTCCGTCATCAGCCGGTGGTACGAGGTCGAGGCCTCGTAGTCCGTGCCGTCGGGACTGGTCTGGCGCTCGTTCTCGCGGGCGATCTCGGCGATCGCCAGGCCTCTCCAGGAGTCCGCCTCCGGCGCGCCGCGGAACAGGACCCCGAGGAACAGCAGGCCGACCAGGTCCGCGACGTAGTGGTTGCCGCTCGGCCCGTCCCCGGTCTCGAGATTCAGGGCGACGTACCGTCCGTGCACGAACAGCGACCGGAACAGCAGGGACGCGAGCGGACGATCGGCCAGGACCTCCGTCCGGAACAGGGCGTACGCCCAGATCCAGTTCACCGCCCGGATCGCGACGTCCATGGCGCACGTCCAGTTCACGCCGCGGCCGGGCCGGTTCCCCGCGGTCCAGTCGAGGATCTGCGCGCGGAACTCGGCGTAGTAGCGCGGGTCCCCCGTCAGCCACGCCGCCTGGCCGAGGACCGGCAGGTGCTGGAACCGCGACAGCTCCCACGGGACCTTCACGTCGAAACCCCTCCCGAAGTCCCCTTCGAGGCGGGCGCGCAGGTCCTCGAAATGGGCGCCGCGCTCCCACTGGTGCCCGGTCTTGAAATCGGCGTGCCAGGGAAGACGCGGCCCCAGCTCCTTGTCGCCCGAGCCGAGCAGGTCGAAACGGTGCGCCAGCACCCGGTCGGCCCGCGCGACGATCCCCGCGCGTCTTTCCGGCTGGCGGGAGGCGAAGAACGTCGCGGCGAACTCGCGATCGAGGCCGCCGAGGAGCAGGCGGATGGACGGATCGCGCCCGGCCGCCCGGAGGAACTCCTCGAACGTGCCGAAGCGGCCCCCGAGATCGCCCAGGAAGGCGTTCTCGGAGGGCAGCGCCAGCCGCGCGCCGTCCTGCAGGCGGCGCACGGCGCGACCGACGCGGCGCTTCAGGTCGCGCGCCGCGCCGATCAACTCTTGATGCACCCGGCTCAGCTCCATCGCAGAAGCCCCATGTCCGTCAGCCGGGACAGAAGCGCCCGGGCGCGCGACTCCCAGGTGTGGTTCGCCACCGCGGCGGATCGCGCGGCCCGGCCGAGCCGCTCCCGCTCGTCCGGGCGATCGACAAGCCGCAGGAGCGCCGCGGCGAGCGCCGCCTCGTCCCCCGGGGGAACGAGCAGCGCGGTCCGATCGCCTTCGAGCACCTCGCCGATCTGCTCCAGCCGGCTGGCCACGATGGCACGTCCCATGGCCATGTACTCGAAGAGCTTGGTCGGCGATCCGAAGAACCGGCTGCCGTCCGCGTTCGGGACGTGCGGGGCCACCAGGATGTCCATGGCGGCAAGGTGACGGGGCCCCTCCTCCTGCGCGACGAGCCCCGTGAACCGGACGCGATCCAGGACGCCGGCCCGGGCCAGGATCGCCTCCGCCGCGCCCCGCTCGACGCCGTCTCCCACGAACAGGAAGCGCGCCTGGGGCCGCGCCGCGAGGACGCGCGCCGCGGCGGCCGCCATCACCTTCGCGCCGTGCCAGACGCCGAACGTGCCGATGAAGCCGCAGACGACGAAGCCGTCCAGGCCGAGACGCCGCCGGACCTCCGAGCCGTCCACGTCCGGATGGTAGCACTCCGGGTCGACGCCGTTCGGCAGGACCACGACGCGCCCGGGCTCGACGCCGCGCGCCACGACGTCGTCCCTGAGCGGCTCGGAGACCACCGACACCAGGTCGGCGTGGCGCAGGTTGACCGTCTCGATCCCCTCGTGGAGGCTTCGCCGCCCGAGCGGGCGTCCCCAGTGATCGGCGATCCAGACCTCGGATCCGTTGAACTCGAGCACCAGCGGAACGTCCAGGCGGCGGGCCAGGGCGACTCCCGCGTGGTTCGCCGGATCGAAGCGCTGGTACAGGAGGCCCGGGGGATCCGCCGCGAGCAGCGCGGCGGCGCGCCTCTCGAAATGGAGCGAATGGGTCAGGGCCGCGATCTCCCGGCCGACGTTGTAGAGGCGCCGCGGCGCGATCACCTGCACCTCGTGCCGGCCGGCCCCGAGGGCGCCGGGGTGTCCCGAGGCGATGAAGGAGACGTCGCAGCCGGCGGCCGCGAGCCCCGAGGCGACGCCGGCGGTGTGCCCGACCGATCCCCCCGCCCGGATGCCGGCCCAGAAGTCGGTGCGCAGGTAGACCACGCGCCTTGCGGTGGCCGGCGCGGGACGGTGGCGCGGGCTCGCGGCGAGGCGGCGGACGCGCGCCGACGTCCTCAGCAGCGCCCCCGCCGAAGCGGCCAGGCCGGCGGCAAGCCTCGGAAGGTCGCGGCCGAGGAATCTCCCGGGAGACAGCCGCAGGCGGCGTCCCTGCAGATCGATCACGGAGGTCGGCCTGGCCGCCGCGGCCGCGCCGAGGGCCTGCACGCGCCACAGCCGCTCGTGCGTGTCGAGGTCGTCGATCAGGAAGACCAGCTCGGCGCACGGCAGGGATCTCAGGATCGAGGCCGCCCCCCAGGGGCCCGCCCGGGCGAGAAGGTCGCGCCGCACGTCCAGGATGGCGCGCCCGGGGAGCAGCTCCGGCAGGAGCCGCCCCGCCTCCGAGGCGTCCCGCGTCAGGAGCACCACCGCGGCGGTGCGGTCCGCGGCGATCGGCTCCTCCCGGGAAGGACGGTCGTGCAGGCGGGCGGCGGCTCCGGTCATCTCAGGCCGCCTCCCGCGCGATCCAGTGGTCGTACCAGCCGCTCAGGTTGTACAGCGTCCAGAGATGCCAGCTGTGGTCGCGCGTCCCGCTCCGGTGCGCCTGGAACAGGCTCTCGACATAGTCGTAGTCCAGGAGCCCCTCCTCGCGCAGGCGCGAGTTCATGACCCCCGAGCGGGCCGGTCCGTACAGATCGCCTCGCAGCCATTCCTTGATCGGCGCGCCGAACCCCTGCTTCGGGCGGTGGATGATCTCGTCCGGGAGGATCCCGGTCATCGCCTTTTTCAGGATGTACTTGGACTGCCCGTGGCGGATCTTGAGATCGGTCGACATCCGCATGGTGAACTCGACCAGGGCGTGATCCAGGAAGGGGACCCGCGCCTCGATCGAGGACGCCATGGTGATCTTGTCCACGCGCATCAGCAGGAGCTCCGCCAGCCGGTTCTTCAGCTCGAGGTAGATCATCCGCTTTCCGAAATCGTGGTCCTTGATGCGGCTGCGGGCCGTCCGGTCGATCCCGAGCACCACATCGTGCGAGCTCAGCCCGTCGATCCGGCGGAGCACGCCGGCGGGGAGCAGGCGCCGCTTCTCGGCCTCGCGCCAGGCGATGGCCCCGCCCCAGAAGAAGGTCTCGTCGTGCGCCACGGACCGCAGGAGGTCCAGCCGCTCCCCTCCCCGGCGCAGGAGGGCCGCCAGGCCCCGCGCCGCATGGTACGCCAGGGCGCGCAGCGCCCGCGGCAGCCCCATCATCGGCTTCACGAAGCGCGCCTGGTTCCTGTACATGCGCAGGTAGTGGTCGTAGCCGAAGAACTGCTCGTCGCTCCCCTCCCCGACCTGGACGACGATCGTGCCGCTCTGCCTGGCGAGCCGGGCCACGTAGTGCAGGGGGACGCACACCCAGTCGGCGATCGGCTCGTCCTGGTGGAAGATCAGGTCCGGCATGAAATCGAGAAGGTCGCGCCAGCCGATCTGCACCTCGTGGTGGTCGGTCTTGAAGAGCTGCGCCACCTTGCGGGCGTAGGTGAACTCGTTGTGCTCCGGGTGGTCCGTGAAGCCGACGGAGAAGGTGCGCACGGGCCGGTCCATGATGCGCGCCATGAGGGCGACGTTGGCGGACGAGTCGAGCCCGCCCGAGAGGAACACGCCGAACGGGACGTCCGCCATCATCCGCTTCTCGATCGATTTCGTCAGGAGATCGCGCACCCGATCGGCGCAGAAGTCCTCGTCCTCGTACCGCGCCCCCTCCTCCGGGGGAGCGTCCATCGGGTCCCACCAGCTCTCCGAGCGGATGGTCCCCCGGCCGTCGATGATCACGCGCGTCGCGGGCGGCAGCTTGTGGACCCCCTGGAACAGGGTGCGCGGCGCCGGCGAGGCGATGAACGTCAGGTAGTGATAGAAGGCCGCCAGGTCGATCCGCCGCGACACGCGCGGATGCTCCAGGATCGCCTTGATCTCCGAGGCGAACAGGACGGCCCCGGGCAGGACCGTGTAGTACAGCGGCTTGACGCCTATCCGGTCGCGCACCAGGAGGAGCTCCCTGCGGCGGGCGTCCCAGATGGCCAGGGCGAACATCCCTTCTAGCCGGCGCACGAAGTCGGGCCCCTCCTCCTCGTACAGGTGCAGGAGCGTCTCGGTGTCGGTGCGCGATCGATAGACGTGCCCCTTCGCCTCGAGCCCGGGGCGGAGCTTCGCGTGGTTGTAGATCTCGCCGTTGAAGGTGATCCAGACGGTCCCGTCCTCGTTCGACATCGGCTGGCGGCCGGCCGGGGAGAGGTCGACGATCGACAGCCTGCGGTGCGCCAGGCCGACCCGGCGGTCGGGTGAGATGTGGATCCCGGCGTCGTCCGGCCCACGGTGGGTCATCGTGTCGCGCATGCGGAGGAGAGTCTTCTCCTCGACGCCGCCCGCACCCCCTCCGAACTCGAAGACCCCGCAGATGCCGCACACCGCGCTACTCCGTCATCTCTCACACAATGAAGGACTTGCGAAGGTGCAATATAGTTCCCGGGCGGGGGCTTGTCCACATTTTGACGGGGGCGTGGATCACCGCCCTGACGGCGCGTTCCGGGCCCCTTCCCCGGGGCGTGTCCCGGGCGTCCCGGCCGTCGCCGGCCCTCCCAGGAGAGATTCCAGCCGCTCCCGCTCGGAGCGGGCGTCGGCCAGGATCTCGCGGGCGTACCCCCCCTCCGGGAGGGGGGCCGGAAGGCCAGCGAGGGTCGCCCCGGCGGCCGCGAGCGCCGCCCGCGCCTCGTCCCGTCGGCCCAGGTCGAGAAGGAGGGATCCCTCCATGATGCGGGCGCGCACGAACGCGGGCTCGATCTGGAGCGCCTCGCGAACCACCCGAAGCGCGTCCCCGCGCCGGCCCATATCGACGAGGAGCGCCGCCATTTCCACCCGGGGGCGCGGGTCGAGCGGGGCCAGGCGGATCGCGCGGTCGTACAGGTCGAGGGCGCGCTCCTCCGCCCCCCGGTCCTCGAATACGCGAGGGACCGCGCGCGCTTCGAGGCGGGCCCGCAGCAGCGGAAAGCGATAGTCCAGTGGCTTCAGCCGCTCCGCCTCGAGAAGCTCGATCTGGGCGTCGGCCAGGGAGTCGGGAGAGAGGGGCCCGGAGTTCAGGAGAGCCATGGCGAGGTCGTGGTGGTACTCCGGCTGGATGGGGACCAGGAGGGCGGCGCGCCGCATCCTCGGCAGCCCTTCGCGCCCCAGGCTGCGGGCGATCCTCGCCTCGCGATCGCCCAGGAACGGAAGCAGGACGGACAGCACGAACAGGTAGACGAGACCCAGGGCGGCGAGCATGCGGGCCTTCGGCGCGGGATGCAGGGAGGGGCGCTCCGGGCCGGAGGGCCGCCTGAGGACCGAAAGCGCCGTGCCGGCCAGGAGGGCCGGGATGATCGTCAGGGCGGGACGGTCCTGCAGGTCCTCGACCGCCGCCTGCACGAGAAGGACCAGGATGGCCAGGCCGACGCCGCCCGCGAGGCCGTGGACTTCGTCCGGCCCGTCTCCCCTCTTCATCAGGGCGAGGAGGCAGGCGATCGATGCAATCGCGAAGCACAGCGCGGCCGGCCCCCCGGCCTCGGCCATGAGCGTCAGCCAGGCGCTGTGCGCCTCGCGAAACGCGCGGCCGTAGCGCACCGGGCCGTCGCCGGCCGGGAAATTGAAGGCCGGCGAGACATGCGGGAAGCTTCCGGGACCGAACCCCAGGATCGGGTGCTCGCGGATCATCTCGAGCGACGCCTTCCAGATCGAAAGCCGGTGGTAGCGGTAGGGGTCGACCGCGCCGACGAACCGACCGTGCAGGACCAGGCCGGCGCCGCCGGCCATGAGGCCGATCGCAAGGATGACGGCCGCGCGCAGGCGCGGCGTCAGGCTGAGGCGGATGCGCCATGCCAGGATCGCCGAGCCGGCGAGAAGCGCCAGGAACGCCCCCCTCGACTGCAGCACGCCGAGGGCCGCCAGGTGGAGGACCGCCGCTCCTCCCCAGATCAGGCGGGAGCGGCTCCGTGCGACGGGGGCCGCGGCGGCGGCCGCGCACAGGAAGAATCCGAGATTCAGGAACGCCGCCAGGTGGTTCGGATTCAGGAACGAGGCGCCGGCCGCCATGGCGCCGCCGCCGGGGTACCTGAGAAGCGCCAGGATCGACTGCAACGCCGAGGAGAGGACCACGCCGAGACGAAGCGTCCGGAGATCGTCGGCACCCGGCCGTCCGATCACCGCGGCGCTGCACACGAGGCATGGCACGAACAGGTCCAGAAACCCCAGCCCTGCGGCGAAGGGGTAGGCGGCCAGAAGCGCCGACACGGCGGCCGCCGCGAGTCCGAGCCCCATCGGCAGGAAGACCGGGGCGAGCGATCGCAGGTCCCCGGCAACACCCGCGTCGACCGGTCGGGCGCGCTTCAGGATCACCACCATCACGTACGCCAGGACCAGGCTGTGCACGAGGAAGAGGGCGGCCGGATCGCGCCCCCCTTCGCGGAACGGAGCCACGAGGACCATGGCGATTCCCAGGACCAGGAGGACTTTCCGGATCATCGGCCCTCCGGCGCGGAGGGCCGAGGCGCCAGGCGATACAGCTCCTTGCGGGGATAGAGCCGGTGCGCAAGGCGCAGCTCGCGATTGGCCTCGGCGGGGCGCGACGCGGCGGCGGCATAGAGCGACACGGTGTAGTGGCGGATCGCCGATTCGGGATCGAGGGCGGCGGCGCGCTGCGCCGCACGCTCTCCTTCCTCGTGGAGCCCGGCATCCGCCATGCCGTGCGCCAGGACCCACTCCGCGATGAACGCCGGGGGGGAGGGATCGGCAGGGCGGCAGCGCGCCGCCTGCCGCGCCAGTCGCAGGGCCCCCTCGGTGTCCCCGTCGACGGCGGCGGCCTGGGCGCGCTCGAGGGACATCCGGGAGAGGGCCGAGGCGACCGCGTGGGCCGGGAGCGCCAGCGCCACCAGCAGCGCCAGGATCGCCTGCCATGGCCGCGCCGCCCGATCCCTTTCCGGGACCGGCCCCAGGCCCGCCCCGATCAGGACGCTCGCCGGAAGGGCCACTCCCGGAAGAAACGCCGTGAAGTCGACCAGGTTGTGGACCAGGAACGCGGCCCCCGCCGCGAGCAGGGGCAGGTCCTCTCTGCCTGTGCGCCAGGCGGAGCGCAGCCGTCGCGCCACGGCCGCCGCCAGGAGCGCCAGGGGGACGAGCGCCCAGATCCCCCATCCGGCCGCGACCTGGAGGTAGGAGTTGTGGGCGTAGCGCGTCTCGTTCATCCCGGGCTCGATGTAGCGCGGGTAGAACGTGCCGAACGATCCGGGCCCCGTGCCGAACAGCGGATGGTCGCGGATCATGTGCGCGGCGGCGCGCCAGTTGCCGGCCCTCAGGATGAACGGGTCGGCGCCGGGCGAGCCGATCTCCACGCGGCGCGCGTACAGGAAGAAGGCCGCGCCGGCGATCGCCAGCACCAGGACCACGGTGCGCAGGCGGACCGAATGCCGGGGCGCGAGACGCGGCAGCGACAGGACGACCGAGACCGCGGTGACCAGGAGCGCCCCGACGGATCGGGTCAGGAAGAGGGCGTATCCCTGGAGGAGAAACGCCATGACCATCAGGGCCCGGGCGTTCCATCGGGGCGCGCGCCGCACCAGGGACAGCGTCAACGGAAGGGTCATCGCGAGGAAGCCCCCGAGAGCCGCGGGGAGCGTGAAGGGCCCGGACGGCCGTCCCGCCTCGAGCCGCGCCAGGAGCAACGCCGATCCGTCCTCGGCCCCGGCTCGCACGGCGCGCGCTTCGATCGGGTAGATCAGGTGGTGCTGCATCGCGGCCCGGAGGGCCGCCACGCAGGCGAGGGCCACCAGGAGGCCGATCAGCGCGTCACGCGCCCGCGGCTCCGAGGCCAGCCTGCGGCCGACGAGCGCCGCGAGCACGAGCGCCATCGCATCGCTCGCCTCGTC
>DATNEZ010000437.1:0-5110 GCA_035606645.1 Binatia bacterium | reverse complement strand
CCGTCAATCCGAATGCCCGCTCGACCCCCGAACTGAAGTTCTATCCCGATCTCGCGTCGGTCCCGGGACCGATCGACATCGTCGACATCTTCCGGCGCCCCGAGGCGATCCCGGCGATCGTCGAGGAAGCGATCCGCCTGGGCGCGAAGACCGTCTGGATGCAGCTGGGCCTGGCGGACAATGCCGCCGCAGACAGGGCGCGCGCGGCCGGCCTCCGGGTCGTCATGAGCCGCTGCATCATGCAGGACCACCGAGCGCTCGCGACGGCCCGCTGACCTGCCTTCGCGCGGCGCGTCGGGTAACCCACTTCTACGGCGCGACGGTCCCGTGCCGCTTCTTCCACCACAGCGCGATCGGATAGAGAACCAGGCCGCTCAGGAGCGCCGGCCCGCCGTACCAGAGGTATTCGTCGACGCTGCCGTACACCGCCATGATGATCAGAAGTGTCGGCGGGATGATCACCCACCAGATGCCCCGGCGGCCGAGCGGGATGAGGAACCGGTACTCCTTTGCATTCTTGTCGCCGGTCCCCGCCTCCCGGCACCGCAGCCGCCAGAGCGCCAGGTAGATCGCGATGTAGAGGGCGGAGAAGAGCCACATCTCGATGACCGCCAGCTGCTCCACGTTCAGCGGCGTCAGGACGGTGTAGAACACGGCGGTCGCCAGCAGCGCGACCCACGGCGTGCCGTGGACACGGTGCATGCGCGTCAGGCCCTTGGGCATGAAGCCGTCCTGCGCCATGGCGAACGGGATGCGCGAGTAGGCCAGCAGGTTGACGTTCGACAGCGCGAAGTTGCTGACGATCGCGGCCGCCGCGATCCACGTCGCCAGGAGCGGCCCGCCGATGATGCGCCCCATGTCGGTGAACGATCCGGCAGACACGGTCGTCCAGTCGGGTGTCACCGCCAGGCCGATGGCCAAGGGCACCACGTACGACGGCACGGTGATCACGATGGCGATCAGGATGGCGCGCAGGTAGTTGCGCCGCGGATTGTCGACCTCTTCCATGGTGGTCGACAGCGACTCGTAGCCGGAGTAGTTCCACATCCCCATCAGGGCGCCGACGCCGAGCGCCGGGAACCAGCCCATGCCGGGGGGCTTCAACGGCACCATCGGGTTGTGCTCCCAGTGGAACATGCCGAGGGCGCAGAGCACCGCGAACGGGCTCAGCATGAAGACGTTGAACAGCATCGTCGACCAGCCGACCACCTCGATGCCGCGCACGTTGATCCAGGTGCACAGGGCGATGACCGCGATCGGGATGATGCGGTGCGCCAGCGGCGTCCAGGCCTCGGGCAGGAACAGGTCGCTGTACTCGGCCACCAGCACGGCGTACAGGGCGCCGTCGAAGAAGCAGCCGAGCCACGACCACCAGCCGGCCTGGAACCCCCAGAAGTCCCCGAACACCTCCCGGATCCAGCGGTAGTAGCCGCCTTCGACGGGATAGCGGCTGTTCATCTCGCCCGAGGCGAGGCCGAGCGGCAGGCCGTAGAAGATCGGCAGGATGAGGAGCAGGAGGAGCGTCAGGCCGGGGCCGGACGCGGGGACCATCTCTTCGATGCCGGCCGGGCCGGCCGAGGTGAGGCAGTAGATGACGCCGACCAGCGGCAGGAAGCGGAGCCCGCGCCGGGCGTGGCCCGGACCGCGGCCCGGAGGCTCGCTGCGCCCGGGAGGCTCGCTCAAGACACGAGGCTCACGCGGCGGACTCCGCGCAGGCCTTGTCGGCGGCGGCGACGATGCGCTTCAATTCCTTGTCGACCTCGGGCGGCAGCGGGTCGGGATCGGGAAGGGCCAGGAGGCGGTCCACCTCGGCGCGCGCCTTCTCCAGCTCGTCGTTCCCCTCTTCGAAGAACTTGTCGTAGGTGCTGCGGTAGGAGTACTTCGGGAAGAAGACCGCGCCGGTCTTCAGCCCGTGCAGCGTCTCCTTGAAGCCGAGGAAGTGCTGCCCCGGGCCGGCCTTCTCGATCAGGTGGACCATCAGGGTCTCGTCGGTCACCACGGCCCCCTCGCGGATGCGCTTCACCATGCGGGCGATCTCGGCCTCGATCACGAGCTCGGTCAGGGACATCGTGTTGTTGTCGTCCAGCACGCCGATGCCGACGAGCAGGTCGGCCCCCGACAGCGCCGCCGCCATGCCGGTGTGCATCGACTCGTACGCCGCCTGGATGCCCGGTATCTTGGCGTCCGAGTTCAGCCCGACGCCGATCGCCGGCACATTGTAGAACTTCGCCATCTGTCCGAGGATCAAATTGAACAGAGGGATCTCGGGGCTCCCGCAGACCGCCATCCCCGACCGCATGTCGAGGACCTCGGGGCCGAGCGGGTAGATCAGCGGGCAGCCGGGGGCGGCGAGCTGGAAGAGCACGACGCCGGAGAGAAACTCGATCAGGCTCATCAGGCAGGTGCCGGGGACGGTGACCGGCGCCGTCGCGCCGGTGAGCGGCATCGGCCAGATGACGATCGGGATGCCCGCCCGCGCCAGCTCGATGCACAGGTCGGCCATCTTCGGCTCGTGCTGCAGCGGGGAGACGGTGCACGCGACCACCGAGAACGGCGGGCGGCGCTTCAGCTCCTCCTTGCTGCCGGCGGTTACCTCGAGCATCTCGAGGGCGAACGGCACGTGCTCGGGCAGCTGGATCTCGTGCTGGATGTGCTTCGTCGTCATCGAGAGCGAGTGGTACATCTCGTGCAGGACGCGGCTCGGCCCCGGCACGTCGAACGGCACGACCATCGGCCAGATGAAGTCGACCACGTCGATGTGGTGGCCGACCTTGGTCGAGTCGCGCAGGTCCTGCACCAGCCCCTGGCGGCGCACCCCCGTCCGGTAGTCCTGCGTGAAGGTCGCCTGGCCGTTGGTCGTGACCCGCAGGCGCGAGCCGTCGGTCAGGATGTCGTGTTTCGGGTCGCGCCCGGCGAGGGTGATGACGCGCGGCGTCGTCTTCAGGCAGCGCTCGACGATTTCGGGGTCGAGCCAGGCGATTCCCGAGTCGTAGTCGACCTTCTGGCCGTGCTCGGCCAGCAGGTCCAGGACGCGCCGGCTCTCGTACTTGATGCCGACCTTGTGCAGGACGTCCAGCGCGCGCGTGTGCAGCAGGCGGACTTCCTCGTCGCTCAGGATCTTGACCTCGGGGATCACGGCGCCTCCATTCCGCAGGGCTTCGATGTTGACGTGGCATAAATTATCGTCGCGTACGGCCCTCCGGCGCAAGGAGATTCGGCGCCTCCCGGATCGGCTCCAATGCCGTAACGGCTTGAGATTGCGGGCGATCGGGGCGATTTTGAAGCCGTAACAGCAATCGGTCCGGACGCCGGGATCCGCGGCCCGGATCCCTGTGCTAGATTGTTGCCTCAGCATTGGAATCCCGTTGCCGATCATGAAACGCCGTTCGCTGAACGGCCGCCCGCGCCCGACCCCAACCGGTGCGCTGAAAGGGAGGTGAGGCATGACCCAGGCGCGCTACGACGCCATCATCGTGGGAGGGGGCCACAACGGCCTGATCACCGCCGGCTACCTGGCGAAGGAAAAGATGAAGGTCCTGGTGCTCGAGCGCCGCCCGATCGTCGGCGGCGCCTGCGTCACCGAGGAGCTGATCCCCGGCCACCGCGTCACCCGCACCTCCTACGTCTGCAGCCTTCTTCTTCCCGAGATCATCCGCGACTTCAGAATGAAGGACTACGGGTTCCAGGTGCTCGTCCCCGAGCCGCACACCTTCTATCCGTACCCGGACGGGCAGTACATGATCTGGTCGGCCGACGAGGAGAAGACCAAGAGGGAGATCGCCAAGTTCTCGAAGAAAGACGCCGAGGCGTTCCCCAGGTTCAACGCCGAGCTCCTCGAGCTGCAGCCGTTCGTCGACGAGATCCTGCGCACCACCCCGCCGATGTTCCCGCCCAAGGGGATCCGCGAGCTGTTCGATTTCGCCAGGCTCGGGCGGAAGATGCTGAAGCTCGGCGACCGCAAGCTGAAGCTCTTCATGGAGCTGATGACCTCGTCGTGCTACGACTACCTGTCGCGGCGCTTCGAGTCCGACCGCGTCATGGCGGCGCTGTCGATCAACGGCCTCATCGGCACCTGTGTCGGCCCGATGACCCCCGGCTCGGCCGCGATCATGCTGCACCATTCGATCGGCAGCAGCGTCGAAGGGCAGACCGGCGCCTGGGGCTACGTCAAGGGGGGGATGAGCGGCATCGCCAACGCGCTGCTGCGCTCGGTCCAGGACCTGGGCGTCGAGGTTAAAACCGACGCCGAGGTGGCCCGCTTCATCGTGGACGGCGGCGTCTGCCGCGGCGTCTACCTGAAGAATGGCGACGAGTACCGCTCCCGCCTGGTCGCCAGCAACCTCGACCCGCGCCGCACCTTCCTGACTTTATGCGACAAGGGGACCCTGCCGGAGGACTTCACCGACGCCATCAAGGCCTTCCGCATCCAGGGCTCGTCGATCAAGGTGAACTGCGCCCTCTCCGAGCTGCCGGACTGGAAGGCGATCCCCGGCCAGGATCCGACCTCGCCGCACCAGCAGGCAATGTTCGAGCTGGCGCCTTCCGTCGAGTACCTCGAGCGCGCCTACGACGACCTCAAGTACGGCCGCCCGTCGCTGCGCCCGATGATCGACGGCAACATCGCCTCGACCATGGACGACAGCCTCTGCCCCAAGGGACACCACGTCATGTCGCTGTTCGTGCAGTACGGCCCCTACAAGCTGAAGGAGGGGACCTGGCCCGAGATCCGCGAGAAGGTCGGCGACCAGATCATCGACACCCTGGCGGAGTACTGCCCCAACATCAAGAGCGCGATCATCGGCCGCGAGGTCATCAGCCCGTGGGACCTCGAGCAGATCTTCGGCCTGACGGAGGGGAACATCTTCCACGGCGAGATGACGCCGGACCAGCTCTTCTTCCTGCGACCGGCGCAGCGCTGGGCCCAGTACCGGACGCCCCTGCGCGGCCTCTACCTGTGCGGCTCCGGGGCGCATCCCGGCGGCGGCGTGATGGGGGCCCCGGCACGCAACGCGGCGCGGGAGATCCTCAAGGACGTGCGGCGGTAGGGCCTCGCGGGGCTTTCGCCACCCTCTCTGCCGAGGGCATCAGAGCTGCGTCATGGCGTGCAGTC
>DATNEZ010000430.1:0-5312 GCA_035606645.1 Binatia bacterium | reverse complement strand
GTGGGAGAGTTCCAGGCGCGCGAAGACGCGGCGGCCTGGTGCAGCGGCTGAACGAGGAGGGATTCACCGAGCTGTGGATCGCCGACGAAGGGCGCGCGGTCGCCGGCCGCAGGCGCATCCGCCTGGTGGACGATCGCTGGCGCAATTTCCTGACCGAAAACGACCGGGTGCTGATCCAGCCGGTGCGGGCCGGCGCGCTCCTGAGGGTGGACGAGAGCCAGTACCGGGGCGGACTGGAGGCCCGGGTCACCCGCGCCGGCAATCTCCAGATCATCAACGAGCTCGACATGGAGGAGTACCTGCGCGGCGTCGTCCCGAACGAGATGGGGCCCGGGGTCTATCCCGAGCTGCAGGCCCTGAAGGCCCAGGCGATCGCGGCGCGCACCTACATCATCGCCAACTTCGGGCTGTTCTCCGAGGACGGCTACGACGTGTGCGACAGCCCGCAGTGCCAGGTCTACAAGGGGGCCGGCACCGAGAACCCGCTCACCGACCAGGCCGTGCAGGAGACCCGGGGCCTGGTCCTGACCTTCAACGGCCAGCCGATCCATGCGCTCTATACGTCGACCTGCGGCGGCCACACCGAGGACGGCCAGCTGATCTTCCCGGAGGAGAAGGGGCCGTACCTGAAGGGCGTGCCGTGCTACCCCGAGGTCGAGGCGGAGAGCCGGACGATCTCGGGCCGCTCCTGGATCGACGCCGTCATCCTGGAGGACGGCTTGCCGGTAAACGAGGAGGCGACCCTTCTCAAGGCGCTCGGGATCCTCGGGCCGGACGGGCTCGTGCGCTCCTTCCTGATGGCCCCGGCCGAGGCGGACGAGGTGGAGCGCTGGAGCGCCTTCGCCTTCGGCCTCCTGGGCAAGACCCCGGTGCAGGACGGCCTGAAGGGGAGCAACTTCCAGATGCACGACCTCGCCCGCTACCTGGTGCGCTCGCTCGGGTGGGAGGAGAAGATCAAGCTGTCCCTGGACGACCGGGACCTGCCCTATCTCCTGGCGTTCAAGGACCGGGACGAGGTGCCGAAGGAGGCGCAGCGCTCGTACGCGGTCCTGATCCTCGAGGGAATCCTCCAGCCTTTCCGCGACAACACGCTGAGGCCGACGCATCACCCGACTCGGGGGCTGGTCCTCCGCCTCCTGTACCGCGTCCTGGACTACTACGGCGCGCTCGAGACCACGAAGGCGACCTACCGCGGGCATGACGGCGACACCATCCTGCTGGAAGCGAACAAGGACGTGAAGGCCATGCCCCTCAATAGCGACGCCGCGCTCTATCGATCGTTCCGGGACGTCTCGTACCCGGCGCCGGGCCTGCCGCTGGTCCTGGGAGACCGGATCGTCTACCACGCCGGACGCGACGGCGGCATCGACTACCTCAAGGTCATCGCCAACCAGCGGGGGGTCAGCGACGACCGGTATTCCTCCGCCTTCCGCTGGGAGCAGCGCTACACCCGCGCCGAGCTGGAGGCTCTCGTCGGCAAGCGCCTGAACGTCGGCCGCCTCCAGGACATCGAGCCGACCAAGCGGGGCGTCTCGGGCCGCGTCGTCGAGATGAAGATCACCGGCAGCCGCGGCTCGTTCTACGTCCGCGGCTTCAAGATCCGGACCGCGCTGGGGATCCGCGAGAACCTGTTCACGGTGGATCGCACCCGCACCCCGGACGGGGACGTGGAGTCGTTCATCTTCAGCGGCAAGGGGTGGGGACACGGCCTCGGGCTCTGCCAGGTCGGCGCCTACGGCATGGCGCTGCGCGGCAAGTCGTTCGAGGAGATCCTGCACCATTACTACACCGGTGTTGAGATCCAGGCCCGCCCGTCGCGCTGATATTGACCGGAGACTGCCGGGCGGCTCATAATCCGCCCGATCATCGAGCGGACTGGCCGCTCGGGCGCGCGTCGCAGGCGGCTGAAGCCCTCCTATGGAATCCTCGGAAAGTTCCGACGTACTCCGCGACTCCGTCGGCGGCCAGGGCGCGATGGAGTTCCGCGGCAGGCTGAAGGCCCTGAGCTGCGCCGACATCCTGGAGTTCCTCCGGGGCCTGAATCGCAGGGGGCTTCTGTCCCTGTCGCAGGACGGGACCGCGGTCGGCCTGTACCTGCGGGACGGCCGGATCGTGCACGCGACCTCGAGCCGCGACTCGGACCGGCTGACCGAGCTCCTGGTCCGCTGGGGCCTGATCACCCCGGAACAGCACGAGCAGGTCATGCGCCGCGCCGCCGGCGGAGAACGGATCGCGACGGCCCTGGTCGACGGGACCCTCCTGTCCCCGCGCGAGCTGATGGACGCGCGGCGGCGCCGGATGCTGCTCATCGCCTCGTCCCTGTTCGAATGGGAGGAGGGGGACTTCGCCTTCGCCGAGGGGGAGGCTCCGGCCGGCGAGGGCGTGGATGCGGGATTGCCGATCGACACGGTCCTGCTGGAGGGGATCCGGTCGGTCCGCAACCTGGGGCTCTTCCGGCAGCGCATGCCGTTCGACGACTGGATCTTCGAGGCGATCCCGGACGCGGAATCGCGGTCCGGCGTGGCGCTCGATCCGCACGAGGCCCACGTCCTGCGGCTGGTGGACGGCTGCCGGAGCGTCGGAGAGATCGGCGCGCAATCGGAGTTCGGGAAGCCGGAGGCGCTCCGGACCCTGTTCCTGCTCTTCACCCTCGGCTGCCTCCGGATCAAGGGCCCTGTGGCGCCCGAAGCGAGCGCGCCCGATGGCGCCGACGGGCTCGACGGCATCCTGGCCCGGTACAACGACATGTTCGGCCGGGTCTACCAGTGCCTGATGCGGGAGGTCGGGCCGATCTCCGATCACCTGCTGGGGCGGGTGCTGAGCGACCTGGAAGCCGCCCACCCCGGACTGTTCCATCGCGCCTCCCTGGGAGGGGACGGCACGGTGGACCCCGCTCTCCTGAGGCGGAACCTCGAGGCGCTCGCCGGGCAGCCGCAGCGCGCCGCGCTGATCGCGGGGCTGAACGAGCTTCTCTACGCCGAGCTGCTGGTCCTCCGGAAGACCCTCGGGCCGCAGCACGAGGGCCGCATCCTGAGGACCTTCCGGGACTCCCGGCTCCCGGAGCCCCGGGCGGGAGGGAGCGCGTGATCGCCCGCGTGCTCATCCGGCTCGGCGGTCTCCTGATTGTCGCCGCCGTCGTCTACCTGCCCGCCAGCCGGCTGATCACGGGGCAGGAGAATTTCAAGACCTTCCGCAACCTGGCTGGCGCCGGGATGGTCTCCCTCCTGGTCGGCGGCGTGCTGTGGATGGCCGGGCGCGGGATGGCCTCGATCGTCAGCCAGTCCTGCCCGCGCTGCGGGCGGCGCGTCGCGCGCGGCCGGGTCTATTGCGAGGACCACCTGCAGGACACGATCAACGAGTACAGGGACCAGGAACGGGGCAAGGGGAGGTGATCTCGTGCCCAAACCGGGGCGGGACGCCCCGGCCGTCCCGGCGCTCCTGGTGATCGTCGGCCCGACGGCAGTCGGCAAGAGCGAGCTCGCGGTCCTGGCCTGCGAGCGGTTCGCCGGCGAAATCGTCGGCGTCGACTCGATGCAGGTCTACCGGGGGCTCGATCTCGGCACGGCGAAGCCGCCCGCGAGCGCGAGACGCCGGGTGCCGCACCACGGCATCGACCTGGCCGATCCGGGGCGGGATTTCTCGCTCGGCGACTTCGTCCGTGAGGCGGAACAGGCGATCGATGCGATCCGGTCGCGCGGCAGGCTGCCGGTCCTGGTCGGCGGCACGGGGTTGTACCTGCGGGGGCTGCTGAAGGGGATCGTCGGGGCCCCGCGGCGCGACGAGGCGATCCGGGCGCGGCTCCGCGACCGGGCGGCGAAGCGGGGGACGCCGTACCTGCATCGCCTCCTGCGCCGCGTCGATCCCCGGGCGGCCGAGCGTCTGCCGAGGGCGGATCGCCAGCGGCTGGTGCGCGCGCTCGAGGTATTCTTCGCCTCGCGGCGCGGACTCTCCGACTGGATCGGGGAGTCCCCGTTCGGGGCGGACCGCTACGGGTCGGTGAAGATCGGGCTCAACATGGATCGCGCCGCGCTCTACCGCATCATCGACGCACGCGTCCTGGGCTTCTTCGCCCTCGGCCTGGTCGACGAGGTGCGCGGGCTCATCCGGGCCGGCTGTCCCGAGACGGCCAACGCCTTCAAGGCGATCGGGTACCATGAGGCGCTCCGGCACGTGCGCGGGGAGATCGGCCTCGACGAGGCGATCGCCCTGACCCAGCGCAGCACCCGGCGCTACGCGAAGAGACAATGGACCTGGTTCCGGAAGGAGGAGGGCGTGACCTGGTTCACCATCGACGCGGCCGATCCGGGCCGCTTCGCCGCGCCCCTGGCGCACGCCGCCCGGGCGCTCGGCCGCGGGTGAGGTCCCTGGACGGGCTTACGGCATGCTGACACTGGCCAACCAGCTGACCCTGTTCCGCCTGGTGATGATCCCGCTCCTCATCACCCTCCTCCTCAACAACCTGGACGGGTGGGCGCTCGCGGTCTTCATCCTGGCGGGGATCACCGACGCGCTCGACGGGATCATCGCCCGGCGCTACAGCCAGAGCTCCAACATCGGCGCCTTCCTCGACCCGATGGCGGACAAGCTCCTGATGACCGCGTGCTTCATCATCCTGGCCCTGCCGGATCACCCGAAGACGGTCCCCGAGTTCCACCTGACGAACCGCATCCCCCTGTACCTGACGATCGTGACGATCAGCCGGGACGTGTTCATCGTGCTGATCGTCCTTCTGGTCCACCTCACGTCCGGTGTGACGACGTTCAGCCCCAGCCTGCTCGGCAAGATGACCACCGCCACGCAGCTGGTGACCATCGGCACCGTGATCCTGCTGAATTTCCTGGGGTCGGATCAGGAGATCCTGGTGGGGACGCTGGTCTGGCTGACCCTGGTCTTGACGCTGGCTTCCGGGTTCCACTACATCTACCGGGCCACCCGGACCGCCGGCAAGGAGTAAGGCGGCCGCTCTACCGGGCCTTGCTTCCCCCGAGCCGAAACTTGCGGAGGGGAATCGGCGTGGCGCCGGTGCCCCCTTCCTTGACCAGCCAGGCGCCGTCCATCGGGATTCCGGTCAGGACCTGCGGCGCTCCGCCGGAGGGCCAGCGGATCTCGACGCGCTCGATGCCGAGCGCGTCCCCCAGTCCGATCTCCAGCCGCAGGGGGGAGGAGCCGAAGCTTCCGCCGCTCGACATGGTCTTGTAGATCGAGCGGTCGCCGCCGGGGGTCTTGACCGACACCTTGATGCGCGCGCCGATGCCCGGCCGGTTCGAGGCGACCCCCTCCAGCTTGAGCTTGATGTAGTGATGGCCGTGCCC
>DATNEZ010000412.1:0-4110 GCA_035606645.1 Binatia bacterium | reverse complement strand
CACAACCTGCGCGTCATGGACTACCACCGGCCCGACGGCTACGACTGGGCGATCCGTTTCAACAACGAGGCGCGACGTCGCATCCTGGCGCGCGATCACGACGCCCTGGTGGACTACCCGGGGCTCGGTCACGACGCCCGGCTGGCGATCCCCACCCCGGAGCATTACCTCCCCTTGCTCTACGTGCTGGCGGTCCAGGGGGCCCAGGAGGCCGCCGCCTTCTTCAACGACCGCGTGGTGATGGGCTCCGTCTCGATGACGTCCTTCACGATCCAGTAGTTTCATCCGGCGAAAATCGGTCATTCACCCGATGTTTCCCGTCACGCGATGGGCGTACCTTCTGCGCGTGTCATCGCCGTGGATCGACGACGTTCAACGATGGGGAGGTCCCGCATGAGCCACCCTCGCAACTCCAGCAGCCGGATCGCTCCTTCCCTGGCAACCACCTCTCTGATGGCGTCGCCGCCCATGGCATGACCCCGGGGGACCGGGGCTCTCCGTCGCTTTCGCGGGCGCGAGGGAGTCCCCGGTCCCGCGGGAACCCTGTTCCCGCCCCCCTTCCGATCTGTTAGGCTGATGGTCCGACATGACGCAGGCGATCATCGATCTTTACGACGAGTACACGCACGCGCCGCTCGACCGGCGGGTTTTCCTGGCGCGACTGGCCCGGCTGACCGGCGGCATGGCGGCGGCCATGGCCATCCTGCCCGCCCTCGAATCGGGCCGGGCGCTGGCGGCGATCGTCCCTCCCGACGATTCCCGGCTGGAGAGCGGCCGGACCACGTATCCGGGACGCAGTGGCGAGGTGGCGGCCTTCATGGCCCGCCCGCGCAAGGCGGGCAAGACGCCGGCCGTGATCGTCATCCACGAGAACCGCGGCCTCAATGCCCACATCGAGGACGTCGCCCGCCGCGCGGCCCTCGAAGGGTTCCTCGCGCTGGCGCCGGACCTGCTGTCTCCCCTGGGCGGCACTCCCGCGAACGAGGACACCGCGCGCGAGCTGATCGGCAAGCTCGATCCCGAGATGACCGCGGGCAACCTGGTGTCCGCCGTCGGCTTCCTCGAGAAGCACCCGAAGTGCACCGGCAAGGTGGGGGCGGTCGGATTCTGCTGGGGCGGCGGGATGGTGGGAGAGCTGGCCGTCCGGTCCCCCGACCTGGACGCCGGCGTCGTCTATTACGGCCGGCAACCCAGAACCGAAGACGTCGGCCGGATCACCGCCCCCCTGCTTCTGCACTACGCCGGCCTCGACACCCGCATCAACGAGGGGATCCCGGCGTTCGAGGAGGCGCTCAAGAAGGCCGGAAAGACGTACACGCTGCACGTGTACCCGGACGTCCAGCACGCCTTCCACAACGACACGTCGGAGGCGCGCTACAACAAGGAGGCGGCGACCCTGTCCTGGTCGCGCACCCTCGCCTTCTTCAAGGAGCACCTGGGGTCCGCGCGTCCCCGGAAGGCTTCGTAGTTCCCGATTCGTAATCCCCGGTCGGAAGGCCCGTCTGACAGTAATGATGATAGGCTTGGCCCGGTTCGATCCCGGTCGGGCACCCTCGCGCTGAGCGGCGGGCGCCCCTTTGCGAGGGGACCCCATGGCCAACAAGCTGTTCGCCACCAAATCGTACGAGACCCTGATGAAGGAGATGGCCGGCGAGCACCGGCTGCGCCGCGTCCTCGGGCCGGTCGCGCTGACCAGCCTCGGGGTCGGGGCGATCATCGGCACAGGAATCTTCGTCCTGACCGGCGTGGCGGCGCACGACAAGACCGGCCCGGCGCTGATGCTGTCGTTCGTGTTCGCCGGCATCGCCTGCATCTTCGCGGCGCTGTGCTACGCCGAGTTCTCGTCGATGGTGCCGGTCGCCGGATCGGCCTACACCTACGCCTACGCCACCATGGGGGAGCTGTTCGCCTGGATCATCGGCTGGGACCTGATCCTGGAATACGCGGTCGCGTCCTCGGCCGTCGCGCACGGGTGGTCGCACTACTTCCAGGCTCTCCTCGATCAGTTCAACGTGCATCTGCCCACCGTAGTGACCAACGCCCCGTTCGACTACGACCCGTCGACCGGGCATTTTCCGATGACCGGCACCTGGTTCGACCTCCCTGCCATCTGCATCGCGACGATCATCACCATCATCCTGGTCAAAGGGATCAAGGAGAGCGCTGGATTCAACGCCATCATGGTGGGCGTCAAGCTGGTCATCGTCTTCTTCGTCATTGCCGTCGGCGCGTTCTACGTCAAGCCGGAGAACTGGCATCCGTTCGCGCCGTTCGGCCTGACCGGCCTCGCCTTCTTCGGCAAGACGATCTTCGGCCAGACGGGGGTGGGAGGAGAACCGCTCGGCATGATGGCGGGGGCTGCGCTCATCTTCTTCGCCTACATCGGCTTCGATTCGATCTCGACGCACGCCGAAGAGGCGAAGAACCCGAGGCGCGACGTGCCGATCGCCATCATCACCTCTCTCGTCCTGTGCACCATCCTGTACATCGCCGTGGCGGCGGTGCTCACCGGCATGGTCCCCTACAACCAGATCAACATCGACGCGCCGGTTTCGGACGCCTTCAAGCAGGCGGGCCTCCCCTGGGCCCGATTCCTGGTCTCCGTCGGGGCGCTCACCGGCATGACCTCCGTGCTCCTGGTCATGATGCTGAGCCAGCCGCGCGTCTTCCTGGCGATGGCGCGCGACGGGCTCCTGCCGCAGAGCTTCTTCGGCGCGGTGCACGACCGCTTCCGCACCCCGTGGAAATCGACCATCCTCACCGGCTGCTTCGTGGGCACCCTGGCCGGGTTCGTTCCGCTGCGCATCCTGGCCGACCTGGTCAACATCGGGACGCTCCTGGCCTTCGTCATGGTGTGCGGCGCCGTCCTCATCATGCGCCGGACCAATCCCAACGCGCCGCGTCCGTTCCGGGCGCCGTTCGTGCCGCTGACGCCGATCCTGGGGATCGCTCTCTGCCTGCTCCTGATGTTCTCCCTGCCGTCGGAGAACTGGCTGCGCCTGTTCGTGTGGCTCGCGATCGGCATGGCGATCTACGCCTTCTACGGCCGGAACCACAGCGTCCTGGCGGCCGAGCTCTCCTCGGAGATCGCGCGGCACGGCGTCTCCCCGGCCGGCTCTCTCGATACGACGCCGATGCCGCCGAGCAGGAAGGGCTGAGGGGAGGCCGACACCTCCCGGCTTTCGACCCGCGGGGCTCCGGCCCCCCAGGGGCCTAGTCCGGATTCTCACCGGGGTCCGTCGCGAGCGGGCCGCGACTCGCTCCCCGCAAGCCCCGTCGCGTCGCTGCAGCACGCCCTGCGCCAAATCCCTGTCCGCCGCCGCATCGAGGCGTACCTTCTTGATGAGTGCGAGGATTTCGCCGCCTCGGAGGCCCTCGATGACGTCACCACCCGCCCCCCGGAAGGATCGAACCCGTCGAGTCGCGCTGACGGTGGCCTGCATCGCCGCGCTCGCGCTCGGCGCCGACGGCCGTGCGGACGTGCCGGAGGAGGGCCCCTGGCCGGACATGGAGGGATACATCGCCGCGCTCGCCACGAGCGACTCCCAGACGAAACGGGATCTCGCGGACTCGGCCTACCGGTACCTGGAGCCTCTGTTCGAGGCACACCCCGATCGCGACGAGGAGGACGTGACCCGGGTCGTCGATTCGCTGCGGCGGCTGCTCCGGACCGAGAAGGACGACTGGATCATGAAGGTCGTCCTGGACACGTATGTCTTCGCGGACGGCGACGTGCTCGAGCCGCTGTTCCTCGACGCCTTGATGAGCCCCTCTCCCAACCTGTCCTGGTATGGCATCCAGCGGTTTTCCTACGTCGAATACGCCGAGGCGCTTCCCGGGCTCCGGAAGGCCTGGCGTCGCGAGGAGCGGCCGTGGGTCCAGGTGGACCTGATGGCCGCCCTGGCGAAGCAGGGCTCGAAGGACGAGATGGAGGACTTCATCGAGCTGGCCCAGGGGACGGACTCCGACCTGTCGGTCGCGGCCATCGAGGCCCTCGTGGAGATCGAGGACCGGCGGGCGGTCTCCCCCCTGGCGAGGATCGTCCGGCACGGCCCCGATGCCGCGCGCCTCGCCGCGCTCGGGGCGCTCGTGACCTGGCCGCTCGATCGC
>DATNEZ010000406.1:0-4561 GCA_035606645.1 Binatia bacterium | reverse complement strand
CTGGCGCTCGGCGCGTCGGTCGCCGCCGTGACCCTGTCCGGCGCGATCGCCGCCGGCGCGGGCGCGGATTCCGCCGCGCCGGCCCAGGACGACCCGCACGCCGCCTGCGCGGCCCCCCCGTCGTACGTCCCGGCCGATCTCCTGGAACGTCCCCTGCCTCTGCGGAAAGGGATCGGCAACTCGCGCGAGTCGGTCACGACGAAATCGCCCGAGGCGGCGGCTTACTTCGACCAGGGGCTCAACTACCTCGAGTCGTACGTCTGGATCGAGGCGGCGCGATCGTTCCACCAGGCGCTCCGGCTCGACCCGGCCCTGGCGATGGCCCACGTCGGATTGAGCCGGGTCTTCTCCGGGCTCGACAACCCCGAGGCGGCCCGGCGCGCCTTCGAGAAGGCGAAGGCGCTCGCGCCCGGCGCCTCCGAGCACGAGCGCCGGCTCATCGACATCCGCGAGAAGCAGCTCGCCGCGATGGAAGAGATCGACAGCCCGGCGAAGCTCCTGGCCTACAGGAAGGCGATCGACGACGCCCTGGCCGCCGATTTCGACAGCCCGCAGCTCTGGCTCCTGCGCGGCAACGCCGAGGAGGCGAACGCGACCGGCCGGGGCCAGCGCGGCACCTCGGGGTCGATCGCCTTCTACGAGCGCGCCCTGAGCCTCGCCCCGGACTACGCCTCGGCCCATCATTTCCTCGTGCATTCCTACGAGACGATCGGGCGGATCGACCAGGCCCTGGTGCACGGCGAGGCCTACGCGCGCCTCTCCCCCGCCATCCCGCACGCCGCGCACATGTGGGGGCACGACCTGAGACGGGTCGGCCGCATCGACGAGGCGATCGTCCAGTTCAAGAAGACCGACGCCCTGGAGCGCGCCTACTACGACGCCGAGCGGATCGATCCCTCCTTCGACTGGCACCACGGGCACAACCTCGACCTCCTCGCCACCTGCTACGAGCACAAGGGGCAGATGCGGCTGGCCGAGACGACCATGCGCGAGGCGACGGCCCTCGCCCCGGTGGACGCCTATCGCGCCTTCAACATGCGGGAGCTCCCGAGCTTCCTGATCCACCGCGCCCGCTACGCCGAGGCGCTCGAGGCGGCGCGCTCCCTGACGCGCACGGCGTACCCGCAGTCACGGACCGTCGGCCAGGCCCTGGCGGGGCAGGCGCTCATCCGGCTCGGCCGGCTCGACGAGGCGGCCGTGGCGCTCGAGGCGGCCCGCCGCGAGCTCGAGGCGGTGCCGGTCAGCACGCCCGGGATCGTGCCGCGCCGGTCGGCGGTCGAGCCCTGGGTCGAGTCGCTCCGGGGCGAGCTCCTGCTCAGGACCGGCAAGGGGCCCGAGGGCCGGACGGTCCTCAAGGACGTGCAGCGTGCCTTCCGGGCGATCCCGGGCCCCGATGCGTGGAGCCAGGGGCTCTTCCGGCTCGAATCGATCGCGCGCAGCGCCGTCGAGGCCGTCGACTGGGACCTGGCGGAGTACACGGCCCGGCAGATGCTCGACCACGACGCCGCTTACGGCGGCAGCCACTACGTGATGGCCCAGGTCCTGCGCCACAAGGGGGACGCGAGCGGCGCGGACCGGGAGCTGAAGGCGGCGCGTGGCTTCTGGCGCGACGCCGATCCCGATCTCCCCGAGATGGCCCGGACCTCCGGGTCGCCGGGGCGGTGACGCCGCGGGCCGAGGTGGGGCGACGTTGACTCCGCGGGCGGAGGCGGCGGCCCGTCGCGCCGGCATGGTCGCGGTCCTGGCGCTCCACCTGGCCGCCTGCGCGACCGCCCCGCATGCGCGAGCACCCGATCCTGGGGTTCGGTCCCCGGCGTTTCGCCGTCTCGACGGCCGCGGGCTCGACGAGGCGGGGGTCGATGCCGTCGTGACCCGCCTGATGCGGGACGGAAAGGTGCCGGGGCTCGGGGTCGCCCTCATCCAGGACGGCCGGCCCGTCTTGGTGAAGGCGTACGGGCTGCGGGACATCGCGTCCGGCAAGCCCTTGACCACCGGCACGGTGATGTCCGGCGCGTCGTTCACCAAGGTCGCCTTCGCCTGGACCGTGATGACCCTGGTGGACGAGGGGCGCCTCGATCTCGACCGGCCGATCGCGGCCTGCCTCCCCCGGCCGCTCCCCGAGTACGAGGACTACCGCGACCTGGCCGGCGATCCGCGCTGGGAACGGCTGACGCCGCGGATGCTCCTCGGCCACACGAGCGGCCTTCCCAACTGGCGCCGCTTCAACGATGACAAGAAGCTCCGGATCGAGTTCGAGCCGGGCTCGCGCTACGCCTACTCGGGCGAGGGGATCGACCTCCTGCAGATGGTCCTCGAGACGGGGCTGGGCCTCGACGTGGGGGCGCTCATGCAGGCCCGCGTGTTCGACCGGTTCGGCATGACGCGCACCGGCATGACCTGGCGCGACGAGTTCGCGTCCGACCTGGCGACCGGGTACGACGAAGACGGGCGACCGCTCCCCTTCGACCGCAGGGAGCACGTCGATGCCGCGGGGTCGATGGCCACGACCGTCGGGGACTTCTCTCTGTTCCTGGCCGGCGTCCTGCGCGGCGACGGGCTGAGCGAGGGCGCGCGGCGGGAGATGCTCCGCCCCCAGGTGGCGATTCGTTCGACGCGGCAGTTCCCCACGCTGGCGACGAGGACCACGGAGGACAACCGCGGCATCGACCTCGCGTACGGCCTGGGCTGGGGACTGTTCACGTCCCCCTTCGGTCCGGCGTGGTTCAAGGAGGGGCACGACGACGGCTGGAACAACTACGCCGTCTCCTTCGAGCGGGGCCGGAGCGCCCTCCTGCTCATGGCGAACAGCTCGAACGGCGAGGGGATCTTCAAGTATCTCGCCGACGCGCTCCTCGGCGAGACCTGCCTGCCGTGGTACTGGGAAGGGTACGTCCCCTACGACCGGCCCGATCTGTGGTCCGACGCGGAGCTCGAGCGGCCGCACCCGCCTTGCGGGTCCGTGCGCTGACCTTCCCTTTCGACGCCGACACGCCGTGGGCCGCCTCGAGGCGCTGCGCGACGACCTCCCATGAAAGGCCGGTGTCGAGCCGGACGCCGACCCAGCCCTGCGGACCGACATACGGCGGGACGAAGAAATGCAGGGGCTCCGCGGCGACCAGCGCCTCCTGGGCGACCGGCGGTGCGTTGCACCAGATGGCGAGCCGCCCGTCGCCGTGATGATTGTCCACGAACATGGCGAACAGCCGCCCCCCCACCCGGAACGTCGGAGCGCCCCAGGCCTCCTTCTCGAGCGTGTCCGGCAGGCCAAGGCAGATCATCCGGACGCGCGCCAGCGCAGCGCGCTCCCCTGAAGGGGCGCCCCGCCCGGGACCATCCGTCTTCAACCGCTTCTTCGCGCTCATGCCTCGGACCGCTTCTGATATACCATAACGCCGACGTACCGCGTGATCCCCTTCCCCACCTGCCCGGGGAAGGCCCTATGAGTCCAGGCCACGAGTCCCCCCGATGACAGACACCCGAAGATTCTTCGTCACGTGCGCGGCCATTGGTCTGTTCGTGCTATCGAATCCTCAGGCCGCGCCGCCGGACCCGCTCGACGCCGAGATCGCGCGCTGGTCCGCCTACCAGAGCGGCATGACGTCCACGGACGAGATGTGGACCCAGGTCAAGGAGGCCACCGGTCCCGCCATGCTGCGCACCGAGGAGGCCCTGCGCGACGGCCGGCGGCTCCTGGCGCTGCAGCGCCTCGCCGCCACGCGGGAGCACCTGTCGGCCTGGGAGTACCTGAGGACCCGCCCGCCCGGACTGCGCACCGATCCCGCGGCGTTCGAGGCGGAGTGGGCCCGCATGGGGCAGGTGCTGCGGGACGACCTCCGGGGGCCCGCGCCGAAAGCGTTCGAGGGGGTGAAGCCCGCGATCGTGCGCGCCCTCGGCGAGGCGGTGCTCTATCAGGTAAAGGTTTACTACGACGCCAGCCTCGACTACGGGCGGAGCACGACGCCGGACAGCGGCCTGTTCTACCTGGGGGCGGCGCAGGCGCAGCGGGAGTTCGCCGCATTCTGCCGGCAGATCGCGGCGCCGGTTTCCCTCAAGGCGCCGCCGGTCCGCGGGCTGTCCTCCGACATCGCGTCGCTCCAGCGCGAGCTGCTGTCGGTGTACAAGCCGCCGGTCTCGATCGAGAGGCACTCCGAGTTCATCGTGGCGAGCGGCGTCCTGAAGGAGGCGCGGGAGCTGGACGCCGCAGGGCTGCGCTACGGCGCGCTGCTCCGCTATCTCGAGGCGGCGAGGCGGTTCGCTCCCCTGCGTGCGGCCTCGACCCCGCCCGCCGACGCCGACGCCCTGGACAAGCGGCTCGACGGTCTGGCCGCCCGCCTCGATGCGGGCGGCGTCGACCACAGCCTCGGGCGGCTGTTCCTCGAAGCGGCCCAGGCCGATCTCGCGCACCCTGCCGCCGGCGCCGGTCCCGCCGTCGCGGCGGCGATCGCCGACGACGTGCTGCCTCGATATTTCGCGGCCCTCGAGCCCGTTCGGCCGGCGAAGCAGAAGGCCGCCCCGCGCGTCACCGTGACCCTGGTCCGCTGGCCGTATACTTGAAACATCT
>DATNEZ010000402.1:0-2073 GCA_035606645.1 Binatia bacterium | reverse complement strand
CAGCCGCTGGATCGTGCGTTTCAGCGGCCTGGCCCCGTACTGTGGATCGTACCCGATCTCCGCCAGTTTCTTGCGCAGCGAGGGGGTGATCTCGAGGGACAGCTGGCGCGCCTGGAGGAGCGCGCCCAGGCGGGCCATCTGGATGTCGACGACCTTCAGCAGGTCCTCCCGCTCCAGGCTGTTGAACAGGACGATCTCGTCGATCCGGTTCAGGAATTCCGGCCGGAAGGTGCGCTTGAGCTCCTGCTCGACGATCCGTTTGAGCTTCTCGCGGTCCGACCCCTGGTGCCCCTGGATGAGCTCGCCGGCGAGGTTGGAGGTCATCACGACCAGGGTGTTCTTGAAATCGACGGAGCGCCCCTTGCCGTCGGTCAGCCGTCCGTCCTCGAGGATCTGCAAAAGGGCGTTGAACACGTCGGCGTGGGCCTTCTCGATCTCGTCGAACAGCACCACCGCATAGGGGCGCCGCCGAACCGCCTCGGTCAGCTGGCCGCCCTCGTCGTGCCCTACGTACCCCGGGGGCGCCCCGATCAGGCGGGCCACGGCGTGCTTCTCCATGTACTCGGACATGTCGATCCGGATCATGGCGCGCTCGTCGTCGAACAGGAACTCCGCCAGGGCGCGCGCCAGCTCGGTCTTTCCGACCCCCGTGGGTCCCATGAACAGGAAGGAGCCGATCGGCCGGTTCGGGTCGGCCAGCCCGGCCCGGGCGCGCCGCACGGCCTGGCTGACGGCGCCCACGGCCTCCTCCTGGCCGACGACCCTCTCGCGGAGGCGGTCCTCCATGCGCAGAAGCTTCTGCACCTCTCCCTCGAGCATCTTGCTCACCGGGATGCCGGTCCAGCGCGACACGATGGCGGCCACGTCCTCCTCGTCGACCTCCTCCTTCAGCATCGGGCGCCCGCGCTGCATCGCCTGCAGGCGTGCGTTGGCCTCCTGGAGCTTCTTCTCGAGGTCGGCGAGGTCCCGGTAGCGCAGCCGGGCGGCCTCCTCGAGGTTCCCGGATCGCGTCGCCTGGTCCACCTTGAGACGGTTCGCCTCGATGGTCTCCTTGATCGAGCGGATCTGCTGGATGATCTCCTTCTCGGCTTTCCAGCGCGCCTTCAGGGCGTCGCTCTCCTCGCGCAGGCGGGACTGCTCCTTCGCGGCCTCCGCGACGCGCGCCTTGCTGGCGGGGTCCGTCTCCTTCTCGAGCGCCTTGATCTCGATCTCGAGCTGGATCCGGTGCCGTTCGAGGACGTCGATCTCGTGCGGCATGGAATCGATCTCGATGCGCAGTTTGGAGGCCGCCTCGTCGATCAGGTCGATGGCCTTGTCGGGCAGGAAGCGGTCCGTGATGTACCGGTGCGACAGGGTCGCGGCGGCCACCAGCGCGGCGTCCTTGATGCGCACGCCGTGATGCAGCTCGTAGCGTTCCTTCAGGCCGCGCAGGATGGCGAGGGTGTCCTCGACGCTCGGCTCGCCGACGAGGATCGGCTGGAAGCGGCGCTCGAGGGCCGCGTCCTTCTCGATGTGCTTGCGGTACTCCGTAAGCGTCGTGGCGCCGATGCAGCGAAGCTCGCCGCGCGCCAGGGCCGGCTTCAGCATGTTGGCGGCGTCCACCGCCCCTTCCGCCCCGCCCGCCCCGACGAGGGTATGCAGCTCGTCGATGAACAGGACGTACCGCCCTTCGGCCTGCTCGATCTCCTTGATCAGCGCCTTCAGCCGGTCCTCGAACTCGCCGCGGTACTTGGTCCCCGCGATCAGCGCTCCCAGGTCGAGGGCGACCACCTGCTTGTTCTTCAGCCCCTCCGGCACGTCCCCCTCGACGATGCGGCGGGCGAGCCCCTCGACGATGGCGGTCTTGCCGACGCCCGGCTCGCCGATCAGCACCGGATTGTTCTTGGTTCGCCGGCTCAGCACCTGGATCACCCGCCTGACTTCGTCGTCGCGGCCGATGACCGGGTCGAGCTTGCCGCTCTCGGCCTGCTCGGTGAGGTCGCGGCCGAAGCGCTCGAGTGCCTGGTAGCGGTCCTCGGGGTTCTGGTCGGTCACGCGGTGGGGGCCGCGGACCTGGCCGACCGCCTCGGCGAG
>DATNEZ010000386.1:0-10574 GCA_035606645.1 Binatia bacterium | reverse complement strand
CGCTCGACGCCTGGGACTTCGTCCGGATCAAGGACCGTCCCTGCGCCGACTGCGGCAGCAATTTTGCGGGCGGGCAGCTGTGGGCGATCTACTTCCTGATGGCCGTGGGATTCTGGAACTTCGTCGGGGCGGGGGTCTTCGGGTTCCTCATCAACCTTCCCATCGTGTCGCATTTCGAGGTCGGCACGCTCCTCACCAGCAACCACGGCCACACCGCGATGTTCGGAGTCTTCGGCATGCTGGCGCTCGCGGTGCTCGTGTTCTGCCTGAGGGCCATGCAGAGCGATCGCGTCTGGGAAGAGACCGTTAAATATGTCCGGGTCGGATTCTGGGGGCTGAACGCGGGGCTGGCCCTCATGGTCGTCACCGACCTGTTCCCCGCGGGGGTGCTGCAGCTGTGGGACTCGCTCGCCAACGGCTACTGGCACGCGCGCCGACTGACGTTCCTCATGAGCGGGACCTTCCACGTGCTCGAGTGGGTCCGCATCTCCGGCGACATGGTGTTCCTCCTGGCCGGCGTCCTGCCGATCCTGATGGCCACCGTCCGCTCCATCGCGAAGCGCGACGCGCCTCGGGCTTCCGCGTAAGCGGGGTCCGGGTTTATAGTGGAAGCGCGTGGACCGCAGTTCCCGGGAGGATCGCACATGAGAGTGCTGGGAATCGCCCTTGTCGGGCTCGGCCTGACCGCGACCGTCTTTGCCGCGGGGACCCGGGCGCCGACCGTTGGAAGAGTCGCGCCGGCGTTCACACTTCCCGGCTCGGACGGGAAGAGCCACAGTCTCGCGGACTTCAAAGGGAAGCAGGCGGTCGTCCTCGCCTGGTTCCCCAAGGCGTTCACGGGGGGCTGAACGGCCGAATGCGCGTCGCTCCGTGCGAGCGGCGAGACGATCCGATCGTTCAACGTCGCCTACTTCGCGGCCAGCACCGATGACCCCGAAACGAACCACAAGTTCGCCGAGTCCCTCAACCTGGACTATCCGATCCTGAGCGACCCCGGCAAAGAGACCGCCCGCGCCTACGGTGTCCTGCAGGACGGCTACGCCTCGCGCCACACGTTCTATATCGGAGTGGACGGCCGCATCCTGTACATCGACACCGCCGTGAAGCCCTACAGCGCCGGCGCCGACGTGGCCAAGCGCCTGGAGCAGCTGAAGGTCGCGAAGCGGCAACCCTGATCTGGCGGCGCGCGGGAGGGATCCGCGCCCGGGCGGCTAGAACTGGTAGACGTACCCGGCGTAGACCCCGCCCAGGTTGAACTTCGACGTCGTTCCCTGGCTGGTCTTGAATTCCAGGCCCGGATTGGCGCCGAGGTCGAAGATCAGGATGTGGTGGCCGTCGCCGACCTCCACCCCCGCCCCGACGCTGATCGCCGTGTCGTTCTCGTCAACCTGCTGCAGGCTGTTGCCCGAGAGCTTCCCCTTGAGCTTTTCCTTCAGGTTGATGACGGAGTAGCCGCCGTGGACGAACAGGCGGACGACCCCTTTCTGGTTGAACATGTAGCCCACGCTGGCTTCGAGGCGCGTCAGGTCGTAGGAGTCGACCGTCGGCTCGGCCCCGAGGCCCAGGTCCGTGAAGGTGAACACCTCGTCCGAGGACGTCCCCGCGACCAGGCGGAAGACCAGGCCGCGCCGCTGGACCATGCCGACCGTCATGAAGATGCCGAGCGGATCGGGCCCGACGCCGCCGCTGTCGCTCGCGAAGTCCTGGATGGCGACGCCGCCCCCGACGTCGATCTTGACGGCCTTGCCGGGCTTGCCGGCGGCGTAGGCGGATGAAGCCGCCGCCGCGAGAAGCACCACGATCGCCCCGACTCGTCTCAACGAACTCCCTCCCCGGCCGGACCTGGCTGCCTCAGATGTAGGGTCCGATCGGGGAATTGTCAAGACTCAGGGCAGGTCGGCGGCCCCCCCGCCCTGCGGCTCGCCGTCGGCCCCGGCCGACATCGAGGCGGCCGCGCTCCCGGGAATGTCGTACAGGTGGAGCTTCTTCCCCTGCAGGTGAATATCGAACCAGTTCGTGATGTGCTGCAGGCGCTCGACGCGATGCCAGGGGTCGCCGGAGCGCGACAGCTCGTGCGACTCGCCCGGGAAGCGGACCATGACGACCGGGCGGTGCAGGTACTTCAGGGCGCGGAAGAGCTGCTCTCCCCCGGTGGCCGGCGGCGTGCGCAGGTCCGACTCCCCTTCGATCAGCATCAGGGGGGTCTTGATGTCGTTCACGTAGCTCAACGGCGAGCGGGCGCGGAAATCGTCCGCCTGCTCCCAGGGGGCCCCCTTGAACCAGGTCGGCTGGAACAGCGTGAAATCGGCGGTGAACCACCAGGCGGACCAGTCGGCGATGGAGCGCTGCGACACGGCCGCGGCGAACCGCGTCGAGTGCCCGATCAGCCAGTTGGTCAGGACGCCGCCGCCGCTTCCCCCGGTCACCCCGACATGGCGCTCGTCGACGAGCCCGCGCCGGACCAGCTCGTCCACGCCGGCCAGAAGGTCCTTGGCGTCGTCGCCGGGATAACGGTACTGGATGACGTTGCCGAACTCCTGGCCGTAGCTCGTGCTGCCGCGCGGATTGGGATACAGGACGACGTACCCACGGGCGGCCATCGACTGCATCTCGTGGAAGAAGTTGAAGCCGTACGCCGCGTGCGGCCCGCCGTGGATGTTCAGGATGAGGGGATACTTCTTCCGCGGATCGAAATCGGGCGGCTTCTGGACCCAGGCCTGGATCTTCCTGCCGTCGAAGCTGGAGTACCAGATCTCCTCCGGCTCGGTGACCTGGAGCCCGGAGAACAGCTCCTGGTTGACGTGCGTCAGGCGGGTGAGCTTCCCGTCGCCGCCGACGAGGTGCAGGTCCCCCAGCTCGGTCGTCGTGGTGATGAGCACGACGATCCGCGAGCCGTCCGGCGTCGCCGTCCATGCCGACACCTCCTGCCTGCCGGAGGTGACCATCTGCGCCTGGCCGCTCTTGACCTCGAAGCGCCTCAGGTTCGCGGTCCCCTGGTCGGCCACCCGCGCCACCACCGTGCGTCCGTCGTCCGCCCAGAATGGCCGCGACTGGGCGCCGCCGCGCGGGGCGTGCTGATCGCTGATGATCCCCCCGCCCACCTCGCGGTCGAGGCCGGGCGCCACCGATCGGGGCCTGGAGCCGGGCGACGCGTCCGCCACGAACAGCTGCGGCTGATCGTAGGAGCGGGGCGGACGGTTGACGTCGCCGACGAACGCGACCCTCCGTCCCCCGGGATCGAGCTGGAACGCGCCCACGGTCCCGTCCATCGAGACGAGCCGCGAGACGTCGCCGCCCGACGCGGACACGGAGTACAGCGACGCGCTGGGCAGCTCGTAGTACGGCTCCAGGCTGCGGTCGGCCGTGAAGTGGATTTTCGATCCGTCGGGCGACCAGGAGGGGGCCCCTTCGTCGTACGGGCCCGAGGTGATCCGCTTCGGCGAGGAGTCCGCCCCGGGAGCGGCCGGGACGGCGATGGTCCAGATGTGGGAGTGGCGATCCGGCTCGATGTACCCGTCGTTGTCTTCGCGGTAGACCGCCAGGGTGACCACCCGCACGTCGCTCTCGCGCTCGGGCTCGCCCGCGCCGGCCTGCTTCTTCCTTGCTTCCTTCGCCAGGTCCTCGTCGCTGGTGCTGCTGAGGAAGGCGATCGTCCTGCCGTCCGGGGACCACGCGGGCGCCACGGCCCCCTTCGGGAGCGAGGTGAGCTGCCAGGCCTCTCCTCCGGTCATCGGAAGCACGTAGAGCTGGGGCGGTTGCGGCTTGCCGTCCTTCTCCGCCGATCGCACGAACACCAGCCTGCTGCCGTCGGGGGACCAGCGCGGGCCGCCGTCCCGGGGACCGCCGGTCAGCCGTCGCGGCGCATCTCCCTTCGTCGAAACCGTCCAGATCTCGGTGGCGTACCCGTCCTTCTTGTCGTTGACCTGCACGCGCACGAACGCGACGCGCGAGCCGTCGGGCGAGATCCGCGGGTCGGCGATCCAGACGAAGCGGAACAGGTCCTGTTCCTGGATCGGCCTCGTTCCGGCGGCGGCCGCATCCGGGACGGGGGCGAGCAGCGACAGGCCGAGCAATGCGATCCAGACCACCGGTCGTCCGCGCATGGGTTCCTCCTGGGAAAGCCGCATCTTAACCGACTTTGCCCGCCACGCTCCCGGCGAGGACGGGTCAGGTCATCGAGGGGGGATCGTCCAGGCCGGCGAGTCCCCGTGACGCCGACCGCACCGCCAGCAGGATGCCGGTGATCACCGCCCCCGGGGCCGCCGCCACCCACCAGGCCTCCTGCAGCGTCTCGCGGCCGGAGGCGAGGATGTCCCCGAGCGAGACGGCCGGCGGCGGCGCTCCGAGCCCCAGGAACGAGAGGGCCGACTCGAGCACGATGGTGTCGGCGAAGCGCAGCGCCGCGAACACGGCGAGCACCGGGAGGATCTGGGGCACCAGGTGCCTGAGGACCAGCCGCGGGGCGGAGCTGCCGGCGGCCCGGGCGGCCTGCGCCGGCCCGCTGTCGCGGAACGACAGCGTCTCGGCGCGCACCACCTTGGCGAGCCCGGTCCATGTCGTGCCGCCCAGCACCAGCACGAGGACCGGGATGGAGGGACGGAACATCGCGGCGCACACCATGATCAGCAGGAGCCGCGGCATCGACATCAGCACCTCCACGGCGCGGCTCACGACGACATCGCACCATCCGCCGGCGAGGCCGGCGAGCGCTCCGGCGCCGACGCCGACCAGGAGCGCCAGGGCGACGCACAGGGCGGCGAGTCCGACGGAGTGCCGCACCCCGTGCAGGAGCCGGCTGGAGACGTCCCGGCCCAGCCCGTCGGTCCCGAGCGGATAGAAGCGCGGCTGGGGACCCGCCGTGACCTCCGAGGCGGCCAGGGTCTGGCGTCGACCGGCGCGGTCGAACTCCCAGCCCGAGGGGGTGCGGCCGAGCCCGGTGACGACGAGGGTCCGGGGCCCCGTCACGATCGCCTGGGCCCGTGTCCACGGCGGCAGGAGGCGGGCCCCGGCCACGTCCTCCTGCTCCTCGGGCGGATACGGCGCGATCCACGGGCCGGCAAGGGCCAGGAGACAGACCGCCAGGCCCGCCCAGGGGCCGGCCCGGCGAAGGCCGCCCGGGTTCACGGCCGGGCCTCCCGCGTTCTCGGATCGAGGGCCGCGGCGGCGAGATCGGCCGCGAGCCCGCCGGCGGCGACCAGGATCGACGAGAGACAGGTGCACCCGAGGATGAGCGGCACGTCCCGCGCCAGGACCGCCTGGTAGGCCAGTCGCCCGAGACCGGGCCAGGCGAACAGGACCTCGATCGCCACGCTCCCTCCGAGCAGGCCCGGAATCGCCAGCCCGAACAGCGCGGTGACCGGCAGCAGGGCGGCCCGCAGGGCGTGGCGCAGCTCGGCCTGCCGGCTTCCCAGCCCGCGGGCGCGGGCCGCGCGGACGAAGCCGCGGCCGAGGGTGGCGCGCATCTGGTCGCGGACGTACAGGGCGATCCCGGAGGCGGCGGGCAGGACGAGCGCGAGGCAGGGGAGCGCCAGATGGCGCAGCGTGTCGAGCAGGCGCCACGAGACCGGCATGTCGGCGGCCCCGATCGAATGCATCTGGGAGGCGGGCAGCCAGGCGAGCCTCACCGCCAGGAGCCAGGCCAGCGGCAACGCCAGGCAGAAGGAAGGAACGGCGTACAGGGCGGCCGCGGCCAGCGACACGCCCCGGTCGGTGAAGCCGGATCGCGAGCGGGCGGCTGCGACCCCGGCGGCGAGGCCGAGGGCGAATTGCAGCACCAGGGCCGGACCGGCCAGCACCAGGGTGTTGCATGCCGCCTGGCGAATCAGTCCGGCCGCCGGCTGGCGGTAGGACCACGACGTGCCGAGGTCCCCGCGAAGCAGGCCTCCGAGCCAGTCGGCATACCGGACGAGAAAGGGACGGTCCGTTCCGAACGCCTCGTGCATCCGGGCGGCCGTCTGCACGCTCACGCCCGGCTCGCGGAGCCTGTCGAACGGATCGCCGGGCGCGGCCTCGGCCAGCAGGAAGACGAGCGTGGCGGCCGCCCAGACGAGCGGGATGGACGACAGCACCCGGCGGGCCATGAACCCGATCACGGGCCCATAGTCCGCGCTCCGGCGGCCGTCCGTCAAGGCGCAAAGGCCCGGAAACCGGCCTTTCCATGATCTTCCCGAGTCCTTTTCGGGGGTTCACCTGATTTTGCCTGAGGGGTTTCCGATGCACTCTTGAGGTGCTCTCGGAGCCACCATGAATCGAAGGCCGGTCCTCGTGGGAATCGGATGCGCGGCGGCCCTCCTCGTCGTCCTCGGCGGGGGGCTGGCGCTGCGCGCGCCGGTCGTTCCGCCGCACCGGCTGGTGATCGGGGTGCGCGGCGACGTCACGTCCCTGAACGTGTACACCGCGGCCAGCGCCTTCGATCAGGAGATCGCCGATCTCCTCTACCCCAGGCTGGCCTACGAGGAGGACGACTTCGGCCAGGGGCCGCCGAGCTTCCGCGCCGGCGTGGCGGCGTCCTGGGACGTCTCTCGCGACGGCACCCGGCTCACCTTTCACCTCGACCCGCGGGCCGTCTGGAGCGACGGGCGGCCGATCGCGGCGGCCGACGTCGCCCTGTCGCATCGCGCCGCCAGCAGCCCGGACGTCGCCTGGGCCGGGATCGACGTGAAGGAATTCGTCAAAGCGGTGGACACGCCCGACGCGCGGACGGTCACCTACGCCTTCTCGCGGGAGTACCCGTACGAGCTCATGGACGCGGTGGAAGGGAACATCCTCCCGGCGAAGGTGTTCGAAGCGACGCCCCTTGGCGAGTGGCCGAAGCGGGCGTTCCTGGAGGCCCCGGTCGCGGGCGGGCCCTTCCGGCTGAAGCGCTACGAGCGCGGCGCGTCCATCGAGCTGGAGCGCAACCCCGCCTACTTCAGGGCCCCGCTCCCGCGCCTCGATACGGTCGTCTTCCGCGTCATTCCGAACGAGGAGACCCTGCTCAACGAGGTCGTGTCCGGGGGGATCGATGTCATGGAGAACGTGCCCCCCGTCGCGGCCGCGCGCATCCAGGCGTCGCCCCGCCTTCGCCTGGTGCGCGTCCCCGACCTGTCGTACACGTTCGTCTGCTGGAACACGACGCGGCCGCAGTTCTCGGATCCCGAGGTGCGCCGGGCCCTGACCATGGCCATCGACCGCGAGGCGATCATCGAGGGGCTCCTGCCCGGGATCGGCCGCCCCGCCGCCGGGCCGGTGCTGTCGTTCATGTGGGCGCACGATCCCGACCTGGTTCCGCTGCCGTACGACCCCGAGGCGGCGCGGCGACTCCTGGCGAAGGCCGGCTGGCGGGACCGGGACGGGGACGGAGTGCTCGATCGCGACGGCCGTCCCTTCCGCTTCGACCTGGAGACGGACCAGGCGTCCGGACAGCGCGCGGCGGTCGCCCGCATGATCGCCGCCAACCTCCACAGGATCGGAATCGAGGCCGTGCCCCGGCAGTTCGAGTCGGGGACCTTCGTCGGGCGCCACGAATCGCACCAGTTCGATGCCTTCGTCGGATCGTGGCGCGAGTCGACCAAGGTCGATCTGAAGAGCAACTTCCACAGCGCCTCGCGCGAGGCGGGATACAACTACGGAGGGTACTCGAACCCCGAGCTCGACCGTCTCATCGATCGGGCGCGGGCCGAGCGCGACCCCCGCGCCGCGCGGTCCCTCTGGATCGAGGCGCAGCGCCTCGTCGCCCGCGACCAGCCGTACACGTTCCTGTTCGAGCGAGATCGGCTGCACGCCGTCGATCGCAACCTGCGACTGGCCCGCGTCAGCCCGCGGAGCCTCTACGCGGGCCTCGAGGAGTGGTCCTTCGGAGGGGCCGGCGAGCCGGGGCCATGAACCTGATCACGGCGCGCCCGGTCGACAAGCTTCAGATGCCCGCGACCGGTCCGCTGCACCTGAGGCGCCCGCGCCTCCTGGACCGGCTGCGCGCCGGGCTCGAGAACCGCGCCACGGTCGTCCTGGCCGGGCCGGGGTACGGCAAGACGGCCCTCCTGGCGCTCTTCCTGAGGGAATCCGGCGAGGACTCGGTGTGGCTCTCGCTCGATCCATCCGACCGGGACCCCCTCGTCCTGTTTCGCAACATCGTCCGGGGGATCGGGGAGCACGTGCCCGAGCTGCGCGAGCGCAGCCGGAGGCTCTGGGAGGACCTGCGCCTCCGGCCGCAGGAGGCCGAGCGCCTGGCCGACGAGTTCATCGGCGACGCGGAAGAGTCGCTCGGCGGGCGGATCGTCCTGGTGCTCGACGGCGTGCAGAACCTGACGGGCTCCGAGTCCAGCGTGCGGGCGCTGCGGCGCCTGGTCGCCTGCCTTCCCGGCGCGATCCACCTGATCCTGGCGGGGCGCCGGTTCCCGGACCTCGGCATCGAGGACCTGCGTGAGGACGACGGCGTCACGCGGATCGAGGGGGAGGACCTGCTGTTCACGCTCGACGAGACCGGGACGCTCCTGCGCGAGGTGTTCGGCCTCCGGGCGAGGCCGGACGCCGTGGGCAGGATTCACGCGCGCACGCGCGGCTGGGTCACGGCACTGCAGCTGCTGCGCCAGACCGCGCGGCTCGATCCGATCGCGGGGGATACCCCCGAGGGGCTCTTCGCGCGCACGGAATCGGAGGTCTTCGACTATTTCAGCGAGGAGGTCCTGGCGTCGGAGCCCGTCGACGTCCGCGAGTTCCTCCTCGGCTCGTGTCCTCCCCGGACGGTCGACCCCGAAGTCTGCGCCGAGGTCCTGCAGGGTTTCGACGCGCGCGGGCTCCTCGCCGACCTGGCGAACCGGCACATGTTCATCACGCCCCTCGAGGGGCCCGGCGCCTATTACGCCTACGATCCCCTGTTCCACGATTTCCTGCGCCGCAAGCTGCGTGCGGCGCGCGGCGCGGACGGGGCCAGGGCGCTCGACCTGCGCTACGGCCGGGCGTTCGCGTCGCGGGGCGATCACGCGCAGGCCCTGTCCCACTTCCTGGCGGCCGGGAGCCTCAAGGAGACCGCCGATCTCCTGCAGCGGAGCGGCGAGACGCTGCTGCGCGCCGGCATGCCGGGGGCGGTCCGCGAGGCCGCGCTCTTCCTTTCGGCGCGCGGCGCGCGCCCCCCGATCGCCGCCGCGCTCCTGGGGGAGGCCTGCCGCCTGGCGGGGGACCACACCGCCGCCACGGGACTTCTTCAGGCGGCCCTGGCGGCGCGCGGCGAGGCGGCGGGGGAGATCGCGGGACGCGGCCGCATCGCCGCGCTTCAGGGCCTGGCCTACTCGCAGCTCGAGCTCGGCGATCTGGCCAGGGCCGAGGAGAGCGCCGCGCGGGCCCTGGCGGATGCCGGTGACGGGGAGCCCGACCTCAGGGCCCGGGTCCTGAATACCCTGGCGCTCGTCCGGTGCCGGCAGGATCGGGTCGGCGAGGCGCTCGTCCTCTGGGAAGACGCCCTGGCGCTCGCACGGCTGTCGCACGACGATCACCTGGTCCTCATGATCGCCCACAACCTCGGCCTGCCGCACGCGGCTGCGGGGGACTTCGCCCGCGCCACCGAGTACTTCCGCAACCTGACGGCCCCGGACAACAGGCGCCTGGGGCCGGAGGAGGGGGCGGCCTACCTGAACCTGTCCCGGATCGCGAGGGTGCAGGGGGACTACGTGCGCGCGTCATCCCTTCTCGGCGACGCGCGCGAGATCGCGCAGAAGCGCCGGCTGCAGGGGCTGGTCGCCGACATCCTCGAGGAGGAGGGAAATCTCTGCCGCGAGCGGGGCGACCTGGACACGGCAGGCCAGTTCTACGCCCGGGCGCGCGACGCCCTGACGGACCTGGGCCGGCACGACCTCCTCGACAACCTCGCGGGAGAAGAGGCGATCCTGGCCTCCCGGCGCGGCAACCACGGCGAGGCGGAAACGCTGGCGGCTGGAGCGGTGGAGCGCCGCCGCGCCGCCGCCGACGCGGAGGGTGTGGCCTCCGCGCTCCTGGCGCTGGGGGAGGTCCGCGTGCGCGCCCGCGCCGCCTCGCGCGCCATCCGGGTGCTCGCCGAGGCGGCCGCCTTCTTCTCCTCGAGCGGCCACGCGTACGAGGAATGCATGGCCCGTTTCTGGCTCGCGCTCGCCCGCCACCTGCACCGGGATCGGCACCGCGCGGTCGCGCAGGCCCTGAAGGCCCTGGAGATCGCCTCGCTCTATGACTACCAGGCTTCGGTGCTGCGGATCGCGGCCCTGGACGCCGGGTTCCACGATCTGCTGGCGTCGCTGGCGGGGGCGCCGCGGTACCTTCTCGCCGTTCCTGCCGGGGTGCCCGGGGACGCCACGGCGGATCCCGGCCGCGCCGCCGACCTGACCGTGCGGCTCCTGGGGCCGATCGAGATCCATCGTGACGACCCGGGGCCCGCCCCGGAGGACCCGGGAGTCCGCCGTGCGATCCGGGCATTCTGCTACGTCGCGGTGGCCCGCGATCACCGGGCCACCAGGGAGCAGCTGGCCGAGGCGCTGTGGGGGAACACGCGCCCCCCCGCCGACGGGCCGGGCTTCCATTCCGCCATCTCCCTGCTGCGCCGGACGCTCAACCGGGGTCACAACGTGCCC